>NZ_JBMQUD010000039.1:0-50448 GCF_057359045.1 Adhaeribacter sp. | reverse complement strand
TATTTTCAATTCTCCAAGGCTATAACATCAAACCGCGATCTACCTTAAATATAACGTAAATCTTCCTTCTTGAGTATCATTACCGTATTGGTACCATCTATTCTAGTGGCAATCCTTACCCCATACTTAGCGCCAACATAAATAATATACTTAGTGCCCTCTGTATCAAGTCCATTTCTGGGATTTGTCATTTTTAATTCTATTGCCTGAGCTTGGATTGCTTTTGTCTCGGACTCGCTAGTCTGGTAAATAACACGCATTCTTTTTCCATCACGTTCAGTTAAACTCAACATGTTATTGCCATTAGTCCAGGGGAAAATATTCCATCCTTCTCCAACCGGCAATGATTTATGTTTAACCACTTCTTTTGCGTTCCAGCCTTTTGCTCCTAAATGTTCTCCAACTTTTTCTTTGTTAGAAGTAAATATTGTAATTAATTCTTCTAGGGTAAATGTTTGATTTGCATCTGTTTCGGCCCTGATTGCTGCAACCGGAAATTTCGTGTTTTCAGCACCATTTATTGTAAGTTCTGTAACAGGTAAGGTGTTAGAAGAAAATACAAATAGGAGACCGGCTAATAGCGGTAAAGCCATTATCTTCTTAAACAAGGGGGCGTGATGGTTAGTTGTCTGTATCATTTTCATGCGTTTTAGAGTGAGCGATTTATTAAAGTAATTACCAATTGAGAATTCCATTTTAAGGCAGACTTGCTTGGCCAGTAGGCGTGTATACTCCTGCTTGTCTGTGGTCTGGAGTACCTGGGCATCGGCAATAAATTCGTGGGTACTGAGGAGGGCTTTCTTGTAGAGCAGCAGCAGCGGGTTAAACCAGAAGATGATCTGCAGCATTTCCAGGTATAGCATATCGTAACTATGGCCCTGTAATACATGGACCGATTCGTGTTGTAGCACCTGCTCTTGCTCTGCATGAGTGAGTTGCTGGCTATTGTCCCAGAAGATGTAGCTAAGGAAGGAGAAGGTAGCAAACTCACCATTCGTTTGGATCAGCTTGATGCCATTCCAGCGGACTACCTCATTTTTGTGCTGACGGATAAACTGGTAAATAGCAAATAATTGCCGCAGCAACCTAAAGGTAAAGAAGCAAACCCCAAGGACATAGATCATCCCTGATATCTTCGGCCAACCTATACTGCTACTACTGTCTATACCTATACCTATACTTGTACTAGCATCTATTGTATTTTCTGCCCTAGCATAAATTAGGATAGGTTCTAGTTGGAAAGTAAGAGGCCGGAAGGTATCTATAGTGTGATAAGGTAGCAAAGGCAGCTTTAACAAAGGCAACAGAAAAGACAAAAGTGAAGCGAGCAGCAGGTAGAAGCGATTATACTGAAAAGAAGTTTCCTTCTTTAACGTCACCAGATACAAAAAATAGAATGCGGCCAGGCAAGTTCCGGATTCCAGTAAGAACTGTAGTATGTTGCTATTCATCTTTGGCTTGGTTTTGATCTTGCTTTATATGCTGCAGTACTTCTTCTAGCTCTTGAACATTCAGATTATCTTCATGAGCAAAAAAGGAGACCATTCTCTTGAAAGAGCCACCGAAATAGCCATTTAAAAAATTCTTCATGAAGTAGCGCTGGTAATCCTTCTTCTGTACTAATGGGTAGTATTCATGGGTTTTGCCGTAAGCTTTGTAAGAAACAAATCCTTTCTTCTCCAGGGTTCTGATAATGGTAGAGATAGTGTTATAAGCCGGTTTAGGCTCAGGAAAGTGCTCCAGCACATCTTTAACAAATCCTTGTTTTAAATCCCAAAGGATCTGCATAATCTGTTCTTCTGCTCTGGTTAATTCTTTCATGTGTCCTATTAAATTTCGGATGTTTAAACTTATAACTATTTTTGTAGTTATACAACTATTTTTGTAGTTATGTTTTTGCTTTTTATAAAAAAAACCTCTCTTAAAAAAGAGAGGCCTATCAAAGTATGGACTAGAGCTAGGTTATTGCACTTTAATTGAAGATATAATAATGGTTGTTTGCGGCCAGTTACATTTATATAGATAGCCTATAAGTTTATTTATGTTAAGTAAAGGCCATTTTGGCTAGTTATAAAAGGAACCTAAAGAGTAGTAAATCCCAAATAAAAAGAGAACCCTAAAACTTCTTATCTAAGTTTACTTTACCTTCAATCATCACCTTAAGAAGTAGCGCCAATCAGCAATTCAGCTAGGATTAGAAGATCAATATGGAGACGACGTATCATCTCCAAGGTTGATTCGCGTTTTCGGTTGAGAATTTTAGATACTACTGTTTTATCTCCCAAATAAGGTTCTGGATCTTTACGTGTCCAGGAAAGCTCTTCCATAATTATCTGGTTAGCTTCGATTGGATCTGGTACTTTTGAAGTATATTCTCCATCTCGTATTTCTGCACCAGAAATATATATATTTATTCGAATGTAAAATGCGAGAGCAACTTTTAGGGTTAAAAGTTGCTCTCGCATTTTATGCCTGAATACGTTTAACTAAGAACGAACAACGAAATCAATGCATTCTATCCGGGCGGTGCTCCAGGTTGGCGATAATGTTGGCTTCTATTTTGAGCAACTCCTGTAAGCGGGCATCTACTACGACGGCGGGCATATATTCTTTGGCCAGTTTTACAAAACTTACAAAATGCCCGGCTTCCGAGACCATTAATTCATAGTAAAACTTTTGTAATCCTTCGTCCTGGATATTCTTCCAGAGCAGTTTAAAACGTTCGCAGCTGCGGGCTTCTATTAAGGCATTTATCAGCAAATGGTCCATTAATTGGCGTTCGCGCTTGTCTCCTTTCCGGATGTGTTTAGCTAATTCTACCACATACTCGTCGGGGCGGTTGCGGCCTAACTCGTACCCACGTTTTTTGAGTTCATCCAGTACCCGCTCAAAATGACTCCATTCTTCGGCTACCAAAGCGGTCATTTCTTCTACCAGTTTGGTTTTATCGGGATATTTTACAATCAGCGAAATACCTGATGTGGCCGCTTTTTGTTCGCAATACGCATGGTCTACCAATATATCCCGGATATTTTTTTCGGCAATATTTACCCAACGGGGGTCGGTAGGTAATTTTAATTTTAAAATTGATTTATTTAGATTTAATTCAGACATGACGCTAACGAAATATACAAGGCGTAACTAAACCAATATTACTGCTTAAAAGGCCAGCATTTAATATTAAGGCCGGCCAGTAGCTTGTTACCAGCATTTTTTAATCAAAAAACATCCATTTTATACCAAAAACCAGGCTGCGGCCCAGCCCCGGGTAATAAGGCGTACTAAAATAACTGTTTTTAGGGAAGCCCTGGTTTATGTGCGACATTTTAATAAAACCGTTAAAATTTTTAATGTCTACAGCCAGAAACAAATCTACTACCGGGTAAACTTTGTCGTTAAAAGTAGGTACTTTAAAATTGTTTTGCAGATAAAACTGCTGGGTAACCGGCGAATAAGCATCGGCATAATAATCGTCGGTAACGTAAGTTTCAACCCCCACCTGGCCAAAAAGCGCATTTTTAAACAAAGCGCCCTGGTAGTAAATCCGGGAACTGATTAACCATTTGGGCAGCCGGATTTCCTCGGCATTGCGCAAGTGATTGTAGCTGAATATATGCGTGGCATTAAAGTTTTTTAAACGCAAGTGGTGTTGCAGGTACCCCGTATAAAACGACAATTGCTTACCTAATTGCTCTGGCTTTGCCTCGGTATTATAAATAACGTAATTCTGCAGGTTTACCCGGGCTACCTCGGCTTTTAAGGTATTGCGCCACAACGTTCCTTCCAGCATGGCCGAGGTCCGGTCCGATACAATATTGTCGAAATTATTATCCCACTTAAAATGGTTAGAAACCATGTACTGCTGGGTAATACTGGGAGAATACGAACTGCGCGATTGCGCAAAAGTAAAATATTTGATTTTGGCAGCGGCCGTAATTACATAATCCTGAAAAAGCTGGTACTCAGCATTTACATTAATATTAAAAATATCTTTTAACCGGAACTGGGTTTCGCCGCCAATAAAATTCTGGCCGTATTTGCGCTTCAACGATTCAAACACCAAAGTAGTATCGGGATTGGTACCCGTAGAATCTGTTGATAAGCGAATAGTGGCATCGCGGCGGCGGGCATATAATTTATAAACAAACAACGGGTGATTACCCGTTATACCCACCGTATTTTCAAATTCACGGTAAACACTTAAATCATTTGTTTTATTATGATCGGCCCGAAAGGCCGGGTAAATAATTGGGAAAGCCGGATTGTTTTCCGGGTTTATCTCATTATCAAAAAATTTATTTGTCTGGTGCCGGTAATCTAGGCTATGAAAAACTTTGATATACTCTTTGGCCAGGGTATAAAACTGCGTCAGGTGAATATTATCACGCTTCTCTTCATTGGCGGCCTGGTTTAGCAACACGGGGCCATCGTCAAAATCAAATACGTCGGTTTCGGTCGGATTATCAACTAGTTTAATGCCGCCCGGTTCTACAATATCATGGTCGAATTTTACGTAGTTGGCAAACAGGTGGTACTTGCCCGATTCGTTTTGCAGGTGCGTAAAAAACACAAAACCCGTGTGCTGCAGTTGCGACTCATTTGTTCGGGCCCCGCCAAATTGCCGTTCGCCGGACATCCGTTCAAAAGAAAAACCAAAATTGGCTAACTTTTTAAAGCTACGGCTGTGTTTTGCTTCAAAAATCTGCTCGCCTAAACCACCCTGCACGTAAAACAAATGCGTATACGGCGATTTGGTATCAAAATAGTTAATCCGGGACGGGTCGTAAGCATAGCGGTCAAAAGCATTCCGGCCCAGGCGTACCCCAATGCGTTGCGGCGACCGCCACAATAGCGGTTTGGCGGCGGTACCCACATTGCCCAAATCCTGGAAAAAAGTAGAATCGTGGTACCAGTTGCGGCTCTGGTGTAAATTGGTTAGCGAGGTATCAACCGGCAATAAATTGTAATTACCGCGCAAATAATCATCTTCGTAATAAATTTTAGTGGTTTTGGTGCCGTAAATATTTTGGGTAGAATCGTTTAGAATTTGGGCCGTTGCAGAAAAGTTAACGAGTAGTAAAAACAGCAGCAGGTAAAAAAAAGATCTCTTCACGCGGGTCGAAATATTAATAAGAGTTATTTAGCTATTACGGCTGTTTCTAAAATTAATTGTTTAAACAAGTCTTCGTTTTCTAAAAATCTGACTTGTATAGGTATATAAAAAAAAGGCATTTGGTCGCGCCACTTATTAAATTCCGGCTGACTCAGTTTGGTCCAATCTTTTTGGGTAGTAAGCACGATTACCGTACCGGCCGGCTCCGATTGCACAAAATTATAAATTTGCTTTAAATTCTCTTGTGTGTAAGCATGATGATCCGGAAAATTAAAGTGGTGACGAACGGTAAAACTCTGGGCTTTTAAATAAGCTAAAAGTGGCTGCGGCTGGGCTATACCGGTTATTAATATAATATTATTTTTTAATTGCGCCGGTAGGCCAAAGCTTACCGGCACCTGGTAAGTGTAGGTAGTAAAGAAAACCGGAACGCCTGCACGGGTATACGCCGCTATTTGCTGCTTTATTTCTCTTTTGCGAGCTGAGGTAATATTTTCGGGCGATTTGCTTACCACTACCACGTCGGCGCGTTGGGCTCCTTCCCGGCTTTCGCGCAAGCGGCCGGCCGGCAATAAATAATCCTGGTAAAATAACCGGTGGTAATCGGTAATTAAAATATTAAACTGGGCCTTAACCGCCCTATGCTGAAAAGCATCGTCCAGGATAATAAGTTGCGGTGGCTGCGGCTGCGCCAGAAGTTGGCGAATGCCGTAGACCCGGTCTTCGCAAACGGCTACCAGCACCTCCGGAAAATTTTGGCAATAATTATAAGGCTCGTCGCCGAGGGTACGGGCGTTGGCGCCCGGCCTGGCCAGTACAAAACCTTTGGTTTCGCGTTTGTAGCCCCGGCTCAGAATAGCCAACTTATAGCTTTCCAATTGGCGCACCAGATATTCTACGTGGGGGGTTTTACCTGTGCCGCCTACCGTTAAATTACCCACGCAAATTACCGGAACCGGAAAACGCACCGCCGGCAATATTTCCTGGTCGAATAACCAATTGCGGGTGCGGGTTATGCCATCGTACAAAAAAGAAAATGGTAGTAACGGATACGCAGATATTTTCATGCAGCCAGCTTTCGGGGCAAAATTAACATTAATTTAGGGCATTATCGGCTGCAATACGTCCTTAAATAAGAAGAAAACCTAAATTTGTGTTTTACCAGCAGTAAGTCTTAATATTCGGTTATGACCAAAATAAAAGAAATAGTGGGTCTGTTGCAGCAAATGGCGCCTTTGCAATTGCAGGAAAGTTACGATAATGCTGGTTTACAAACCGGCGATGCTAATACAGAAGTTACCGGCGTACTGGTAACTTTAGATTGTACCTTAGCGGTATTAGATGAAGCCATTCAAAATGGTTGTAACCTGGTAATTGCCCACCACCCCGTTATTTTCCGGCCATTAAAGCAGCTCACCGGCCGCAACGAGGTCGAAAAAATTATTATTAAAGCCATTCGCCACGACATAGCTATTTATGCCAGCCACACCAACCTCGATAATGTACTTACCGGGGTAAACGCTAAAATTTGCGAAAAAATTGGCTTGCATAAATATTCTATCCTGGCTCCCCAAAGCGGCAACTTACGCAAGCTGGTTACCTTTGTACCCGATGCCGATGCGCCTAAAGTACTGGCAGCCTTGCACCAGGCCGGTGCCGGCCAGATTGGCGAATACAAAAATTGTAGCTTTCAAGTAAGCGGTACCGGCAGCTTTATGCCTACGCCCGGTACCAATCCGCACATTGGCCAAACGAATAAGCAAGCAGAAGTAGCCGAAAACCGCATTGAGGTAATATTCCCGGAATATTTGCAAAGCCAGGTTCTAAAAGCTTTGTGGGCTGCGCACCCTTATGAAGAAGTCGCTTACGATGTGTACCGCCTCGAAAATATAAACCAGGAAACAGGTGCCGGCATGATTGGTTATTTACCTACTCCCCTGCCGGCCGCAGATTTTCTAAATCATTTAAAGGCCAGCATGCACCTGCAAACCATCCGGCACACCGAATTAGAGAATAGAATAATTAGCAAAGTAGCCGTTTGTGGAGGCGCCGGTAGCTTTTTGATAAAAGAAGCATTGGTCCAGGGAGCCGATATTTTTGTAACCGCCGACCTGAAATACCACGAGTTTTTTGCCCCCGAAGGCAAGCTCATTCTGGCCGATATTGGGCATTATGAAAGTGAAGTTTTTACAAAGGAAATATTTTATGATAATATTAGAAAAAAGTTTACTAATTTTGCAGTCTTAAAATCCACTGTCAATACTAATCCTGTCAGATACACTTAAAGCACTACATGGAAAGTACCGTTGCTAATAAATTAGAGGCCCTGATGCGGCTTCAGACCATTGATTCTCAACTTGATGAAATAAGAAGGGTGCGGGGCGATTTACCGGAAGAAGTCCGGGATTTGGAAGATGAAATTGCCGGCTACGAAGTGCGGGTTCGTAAATTTGACGAAGAAATTCAGAGCATTAACGATTCTATTGCCGCCCGTAAACAAGCGATTAAAGATTCTGAAAATTTAATCCGCAAGTACGAAGACCAGCAAACCAACGTTCGGAACAACCGCGAGTACGATGCCATTACGAAAGAAATTGAACTGCAGCGTTTAGAAATTCAGATTTCCGAAAAGAAAATAAAAGAAGGATACTATCAGATAGAGCAGAAAAACAACGAAATAGCCGGTACCAAACAAAAGCTGGAAGAACGCCAAAAAGATTTGGCCTCTAAGAATGGCGAGCTACAGGTTATTGTTTCGGAGAGCGAGGAAGAAGAAAGAAATTTATTAGAGCAGCGCGAAGAAGCCACCAAAGCCATTGAAGACCGCTTGCTTACTGCTTATACCCGTATCCGGCAAAATGTACGCAACGGTTTGGCCGTAGTAACGGTAAAACGCGATGCTTGCGGTGGTTGCTTTAATACCGTACCACCCCAACGCCAATCGGATATTGGTTCGCATAAGAAAATTATTGTTTGTGAACATTGCGGCCGTATTTTTGCCGATGTAGAACAAAAAGTGGCTTAATACTAACTTTACCGTTTAGACTATACACTAAAAAAGGATGGCCCGTTGCCATCCTTTTTTAGTTTCATAGCTTCGTTTAACCGATTTATTAAATTGCAGCTGTTTAGGGTTTTGTAAATGGTATTAGCATTTGCCCTTGCCGCATGTTTTCACCAGCAAGTAGTCCGGCAGAAGCTAAAATATTGGCGGTGATAACACCACCAATGGCAGCGGTTCCTGCTATTTTACAAAACACTAAACAAGTTCATTATTTATATCCGTAGGTTACTCTCTTTTAAGGCCAAATATTTAAGTTAAAAACTTAAACCATTTAAAATTATCCTTTCTGCTCCTGCCATAGTAAAAAAAGATTCAGCAACTGTTAATAACTGGGCCAGTTCAATATATTCAGAGAATATTATTGGCGTTGCTGTCAATAGACAATCATTATGCAAAGAGAATATTTTACTTTCCGGAGTTTAAATATTACAGCCGAAGATTTTAAATTAAAAGCTTTAACCTGGGCCAACCGCTTTGGGGTAGTAGCTTATTATGCTAATAATGGCATAGATTTTCCGTATGGTGGTTTCGATAATTTACTGGCTGTAACCAATCGTACTGAAAATCTAATTGATCCCCTCCGGGCTTTTACCAGTTTACAAAATGTGCTGGAAAATAATCAAACTTTGCTTTGCGGCATTTTAAGCTACGATCTTAAAAACCAAATCGAAAAACTAACGAGCCACCACCCGGATTTTATAAACTTTCCTTCCATTTACTTTTTCCGGCCCGACATTTTCCTGGAATTTACAAGTGAGGGGTTTCAGGTAAATTCTTTTATCCCCTCCCCTGCCGAAGTGATTGACCAGATACTAAACACCCAATTTTTACCTGAAAAGCACCGGCCAATAAAAATAAAACAACGGGTAAGTCGACAGGATTATCTCCACCAAGTCCGGGCACTGCAACAACATATTCTTGAAGGCGATGTGTACGAGATTAATTTTTGTCACGAGTTTTATACCGAAAATGTATCGTTTGACCCAGTTGCTTTATTTGGCGAATTGAATGCGGCCTCGCCGATGCCTTTTGCCGGCTTTTTTAAAATAATAGATAAATATTTGCTTTGTGCCTCGCCGGAACGTTCCTTAAAAAAAGAAGGCCGGCAACTAATATCGCAGCCTATTAAGGGCACCATTAAACGCAGCCCCGACCCTGTAATTGATGCCCAATTAAGACAGCAGTTACAAACCAGCGAGAAAGAAATTGCCGAAAACATGATGATCATGGATTTGGTCCGGAATGATCTGAGCAAGTCGGCTGAGATTGGCTCGGTACAGGTAGAAGAAATGTTTGGTATTTATGGTTTTGCGCACCTTTACCAGATGATTACAACCGTAACTGCTCAAATAAAAATTAATTTTCCGGTAGCCGAAATTATTAAAAACGCATTCCCGATGGGCAGCATGACCGGTGCGCCCAAAATTAAGGCCATGGAGTTAATAGAACGGTACGAAAATACCCGCCGGGGTTTATTCTCGGGCAGTATGGGCTACATTAAACCCAACAGCGATTTTGATTTTAACGTGGTTATCCGGAGCCTGCAATACAACGCCCAAAGTAAATACCTCTCGTACATGGTAGGCAGTGCCATAACCTACGACTCAGACCCGGAACAGGAATACGCCGAATGTTTATTAAAAGCCGCCGCAATTCGTAAAATATTAGAAAAATAATATATTTAAAAATTATTTCTTTTCTTAATTTTTTTTAGATTTGCACTGGTATTTTTCGGTTAAATAAATTTTATGACTCATGTTCTGCCGGCAGCTTGCCTGAGCACTTTTTTACCCCTGGTCAAAAGTTCGGTTACTTCTAGTTTTGCGCAAAAAAATCTGAACAAAGTTTCTTTAAACAGTCAGTATGCAGGTGGTACTACTACTGCTGTTATGCAACTGGTAGCAGCAGAAGAACGGCCGGTAATTGGCTTAAGAGTGGCGGCGGTTACCCTCACCAACAATACCAGCCAAACCATTAATCTAAAAAATAACCTCACCATTACCACCAAAGATTATCCCAAAAAGTCTATAAATTTTATGCCGCCGGCCCTCGGCGAAAGACAAGCCATTTCGGTTTATTTTATGTACAAGTTGCTGCATCAAAAATTAACCGGTTCGGCTACTTCTCTTTCAGCCAACGAAGTTTATGCAACTTTACAGACTCCGGCCGCTTTATTACCGGCGGCTGATGCTAACGATGTTTTTGTAGGCAGCACTAAACTCCTGAACGTATTTGCTAAACTTAAAGCAGAAAATATTTTTTACAAAACCCTGCTTCCGGGCCAAACCCAAACCGGACTGGTATTATTTTCGTCAGTTACGGCAGCTCCCTTACGTTTCTTGTTAGCCTAAAAGGTATTTTAAAGTTTAACTACCACATAAAGTCTTATATTCTACAGAATTGGGTAAGTAAATAAGAATATTTACTGCCATTATGTCATTTAGAAGCGTAAAATTATTTACCTTTGCATCCAATTTAGATGCTTATGAATACGCTTTTAACCGATATAGATTTTTTACCGGAAAGCAAGCCAACCGATAACGCTGCTTGTGAGACAAAAGTAACCGCCGAAACCAACACCGGCCGTTCCCGAAAGTTATACATCGAAAGCTACGGCTGCCAGATGAATTTCTCGGACAGTGAAATTGTATCTTCTATTTTATATAAAGAAGGTTTTGATACCACTGCCGATTTAAATAATGCGGATGTGGTTTTCCTGAATACCTGTTCTATCCGCGAAAAAGCCGAACAAACCGTACGTGCCCGCCTACGCCAGATTAATGCCTTAAAAAAACACCGGCCCGGTCTAATTGTGGGTGTTTTGGGCTGTATGGCCGAACGACTGAAAGCCAAATTGCTGGAAGAAGAAAAACTGGTGGATATGGTGGTTGGACCCGATGCTTACCGCGAACTACCTTCCCTGATAAACGAAGTAGACGGTGGCCAGCGGGCCGTTAACGTTTTGCTTTCGCGCGAAGAAACCTACGCCGATATTAACCCAATCCGGTTAAATTCTAACGGAGTAAGTGCGTTTATTTCCATTATGCGGGGCTGCGACAACATGTGCTCCTTTTGCGTAGTGCCGTTTACCCGGGGCCGCGAACGCAGCCGCGATGCGCATTCTATTCTGGCCGAAGCCCAGCACCTGGTTGCCAGCGGCTATAAAGAAGTAACGCTACTGGGCCAAAATGTAGATTCATATAAATGGACATCAGCCGACGGCACCGAAAAAGTTAATTTTGCCGGTTTACTCGAACGCGTTGCCTTAATCAGCCCCGATTTGCGGGTTCGTTTTTCGACTTCGCACCCCAAAGACATAACCGACGAGGTCCTTTACACCATTAAAAAATACCCAAACATCTGTAAGTACATTCACCTGCCGGTGCAAAGTGGTAATTCGCGCATTCTAGAACTGATGAACCGGACCTATGACCGCGCGTGGTACCTGGACCGGGTAGACGCCATCCGACGGATTTTAGGAACCGAGTGCGGCATATCTTCTGATATGATTGCTGGTTTTTGTTCTGAAACTGAAGAGGAGCACCAGGATACACTGAGCCTGATGGATTACGTACAGTACGATTATTCGTATATGTTTTTCTATTCCGAAAGACCCGGTACCCTCGCTGCGCGTAAGTTAACTGACGATGTGCCTTTAGAAACGAAGAAACGTCGCTTGCAGGAAATTATCGATAAACAACGTGAATTATCGCTGCTGCGCAACCAGCAAGATATTGGTAAAATTCACCGGGTATTAGTAGAAGGTTTTTCTAAAAAATCCGATAATGATTTAAGTGGTCGTAACGACCAGAACAAGATGGTTATTTTTCCGAAAGGAAATTACCAGAAAGGCGATTACGTAGATGTATACGTAACTTCCTGCTCGGTAGGTACCCTTTTCGGTGAACCTGTTTGATTTGAAAATAGGTTTTAAGTTCCGGCAGTAAGTGGTTTACATCACTCTCCTAAATTTTCTGCCGCTCAGGCTTAATATAACCGGTAGTTTATTTTAAAATATTCTTCCGGTTATATTAAATCCAGCCCTTTTCAAATCTTCTAAACGATATTTCATGAATCCAGTAGAAATACAGAGTATAAAACAAAGGTTTGGTATTATTGGTAATTCGCCGTTACTCAATTATGCCATTCAGGTAGCGGCCCAGGTGGCTCCCACCGACATGACGGTTCTGATTACCGGCGAAAGCGGTAGCGGTAAAGAATCGTTCTCCAAAATTATTCATCACCTGAGCCCCCGCAAACACGGCCAGTTTATTGCCATTAACTGCGGTGCCATTCCCGAAGGCACCATCGATTCAGAATTATTCGGGCACGAAAAAGGTGCTTTTACCGGCGCTACCGATTTGCGGAAAGGTTATTTTGAGGTAACCAACGGCGGTACTATTTTCCTGGACGAAATTGGCGAAATGCCATTGGGCACACAAGCCCGGTTATTACGGGTGCTCGAGAACGGCGAGTTTATTAAAGTTGGTTCATCTAAGGTGCAAAAAACCGATGTACGGGTAGTAGCTGCCACTAACGTAAACTTATTAAATGCCGTAAGCGAGGGCGCTTTTCGCGAAGATTTATATTACCGCTTAAATACCGTTCCGATTAGTGTGCCACCATTACGCGAACGCGGCGACGATATTTATTTATTATTTCGGAAATTTGCTTCCGATTTTTCTGAAAAATACAAAGTAAAACCCATAACCTTAACGCCCGAGGCCATAGCGGTTTTGCTGCGTTTCCGTTTTCCGGGTAATATCCGGCAATTGAAAAATATTGTAGAGCAGATTTCCGTTCTGGAATATGAGAACCGGGAAATAGATGCCGCTAAATTGCGCGATTATTTGCCGCAGGAGCAAAACAGCCAGTTACCCATGTTGGTGGGGCGCGACAAATTAACCGACAAAAACATTTCGGAACGCGATATTCTGTACAAAGTTTTGTTTGATATGAAGCGCGACGTGACCGACCTGAAAAAGCTGGTGTTTGATTTAATTAATCCGCAGCATACCGGCAACGGCGATTTTCTGAAAGAACACGCGCATTTATTCGAAAACATGGGCAATTTTGAGCAACGGCCCTATCCGCCTCATCCCGAAAATGCCGATAATTTTTATTTAGCGGTAAAAGAACAACCCGATTACGACCAGGACAAAGTAGAAGATATTCCGCACGAAACCGAAGAAGAAGTTCTTTCGCTGGATAAAAAAGAAAAGGAGATGATTATTAAAGCGCTCCGCAAACACAATAATAAACGGAAATACGCGGCCCAAGACTTAGGTATTTCTGAAAGAACCCTTTACCGAAAACTAAAACAATATGGTTTGGAAGATTAAAAAGCCATTTTTTTACTTCTTTTTGTTAATGCTTGCTTTAATTTCGACCAGCTGTATTACGTACTCGTTTACGGGCACCAATGTATCGCCCGATATTAAAAGTATGTCGATCCAAAACTTTGAAAACAACTCCGGTGAAGGCCCGTCTACCCTAACGAATACGGTTAGCGAGGAATTCCGGAATTATTTTCAACGAAATTCTAACCTTAAATTATTGCCCCAAAACGGCGACATTCAGTTAGAAGGACAAATTCTGGCGTATAACTTTAGCCCGGCTTCTATTCAGCGCGAAAACGGACAAGATATTGCGGGCGTAAACCGCCTAACTATCCGGTTGCAGGTACGCTACCACAACACCAAAGATCCCAAACAAGATTTCGACCAGGCTTTTTCAGCGTTCCAGGATTTTCCGCAGAACCAGAATATTTCCCAAATCGATGAAAGATCTATCCGGACTATTGTTGAACGAATGGTTCAGGATGTATTTAATAAAACTTTGGCTAACTGGTAATTATAGGTTCTTAATCAAAGTTAAAATATTTTTAAACCTGATCTCTTTTCCGGGACTTGCCTCTTATCTATTTAACTTAAAAGCCCTAAATTTTTGGGTTTTAGTTAATTTTACTTACTTCCGGCCTAAAATGGCCCGGCACTACCGGTAAACACGCGGCATGAATAAAGCAGCATTTTTAGACATAATAAACCACGTAGCAACTATTTCGGAACAAGAAGTGGCCGAACTGGAAAAATTGGCCGTAAATTTTCCGTATTGCCAAACAGCGCACCTGTTACTGGCCAAAGCGGCTTATGACCACGGCAGTATGTTATCTAATCAGAAACTACGCCGGGCGGCCGCTTGTGCCGCCAACCGGCAGTTGCTCAAAAAACTAATTTACACTGCCGCTGCCGAAGTAGAAATTATACCTATTGTCGAACCCGAAATTGCCGCGCCGGAAATAACACCTGTCATAACCGAAATACTCGAAGCAAATATTGAAATTGCCCCCACCCCGGAAGCGGTAGCACCTGACAGCCAGGAAGCTGAAGCCAATGCTGCTGCGGAAATATTAGCTACGCCGGAAGTTGCTGAACACCCTATCGTAAGCAATGAAATAACTTTACCCGAAGCAGAGAATGAAAGCAGCGGAGAGTTAAACGTTGAACCAGAAACCGAAGCAGAAAGGCAAGCGGAATCAGAAGAAGTTCCAACTGAAGTAATAGCCGAAGTTGAAATAATTGCGGCAAATCCCACGGCCAATGAATTAGAAGCCGAAATAAATACAAAAACAGAACTTACCGAAATGGTAAGTTCGGAAGAAGAAACTGAAAACGATTTTTCTGATTACCAGGATGGTTTGTTTTTAATTGAAAACTTAAATCCGGCGGCCCCTTACCGCGACCCGGTAACCGATTTTATTAACAATTTGGTTTTTACTGAACCGGAAAGTTTTACCACCGAACAGATTGATCTGACAGATGATGTTATTCTGGCGCCAAATAAACCAGTAGCCGAACAGCAGGAAAATACAGAACCGGAAGCAGAAGATATAAACCAGGAAAATAGTGCCTCCGCACCCGTAGCAATTAATAACCCCGATAGCCCGGACACGACCCTTACCCAGTTTGATGAATATTTATTTAAGCCGGAAAAAGAAGTTGAAACAGTAGCGGAGGCCGAAACAGTAACGACCACACCGTATAAAGAAGAAATTGTTTATAAAATATTTACGCAGAATGAACTGGGCTACTGGATGGACTCCAGCCGTTTAGGTGAAACCCTGCAATTAAAAGACGAACTTACCCCCGCCCAGCCATACTTTTTTCAGCCGGATTTAATTCTGGAATACAGCAAACAACACGAGCTGGAATCTTATTTACCCCCACCCGAAGGGCCGTTAAACCGCCAGGTAGAAATAATCGACCAGTTTTTACGGTTAAACCCTAAATTAAAATCTATGGCGCAGGTTAAAATTAAAGCCGAGCCCATGGAAGACTTATCGTCGAAGAGCACCAAAATAAAGAAAAACGTAGCTTCTGAAACGTTAGCAAATATTTTAATAAAACAAGGTAAAATCAAGAAAGCCATAAAAATATATGAACACCTTATCTTGAAAATTCCGGAGAAAAAGGCTTACTTTGTGTCTCAAATTGAAAAATTACAAAAGCTGACTTAAAATGTACATTGCTCTTATCAGTATTATCATCTTTATTTCAATCTTGTTGGTGTTGGTAGTACTTTCGCAAAACTCTAAAGGTGGCGGTTTATCTAACCAGTTTGGTGCCGGCTCCAGCAATTTAATTGGCGTAAAACGCACTGGCGACTTGTTAGAAAAGTTAACCTGGGGATTTGCCATTGCTTTAGTGGTGCTTACTTTAGGAACCAACATTATCCTGGATGAAAATGCCGGTGCCATTCAGGCCCGTAGTGTAAACCAGGAACGCGCCAGCCAGCAAGGAACGGCACCAGCTGCAGCTCCGGTAGTACCACAAACCATACCTAATACCGGTACACCAGCGGGTTCCAACACCCCGGCACCGGCTACCAACAATGCCGCTCCGGCCACTCCGGCACCTGCAGATAGTGCACGCTAAGCCAAGCTTACATATATTATATCCGGTGAATTGAGTTCTTCCTTCACCGGATTTTTTTTATCTGTTAGTTTGCCAAAAAGATAATTGCCCATTGGCAGCCGTGACAAACTTGCACAGTACCCTGACAGGCCTAAACTGCTCTAAACTGAAATTTTGACCTAATCTGACAGTTTTATCAGCAATGGCACAGGAAATGTTAGTACCCGTTTAGGTTTAAAACAAATCTAAAACACCTGAACAAATCATAATCATTATTAAAACTAAAAAGTAATAGAAAATTATGGCAGTAAACATTAAACCGTTAGCAGATCGCGTAATTGTAGCTCCTGCTGCAGCCGAAGAAAAAACCAAATCAGGCATTATTATTCCGGATACCGCAAAAGAAAAACCACAGCGGGGCGAAATAGTAGCTGTAGGAGAAGGCAAAATGTCGGACCAAGGTGTATTAGTAAAACCACAGTTAAAAGTTGGCGACCAAGTATTATATGGTAAATATGCCGGTACCGAAATTTCTATCGATGGCACCGATTACCTGATCATGAAAGAATCGGACATTTTTGCTGTTTTGTAATTTAATAGTTAGAAGAAGTTAGTAAGCTGTAAAGCAAACCATTGTTAAATAAATAATTAAAAAATAAAATTATGGCTAAAAATATTTCGTTTGATACCGAAGCCCGTAACAAAGTGAAGGCTGGCGTTGACAAATTAGCGAATGCCGTTAAAGTTACTTTAGGTCCTAAAGGCCGCAACGTAGTTATAGATAAAAAATTTGGTGCACCTTCAATCACCAAAGACGGTGTAACCGTTGCTAAAGAAATTGAACTGAAAGATCCTATTGAAAACATGGGTGCTCAGTTAGTAAAAGAAGTTGCTTCTAAAACGGCCGATCAAGCTGGTGACGGAACTACCACTGCTACTGTATTAGCTCAGGCTATCTATACAGCTGGTAGCAAAAACGTAGCGGCCGGTGCCAACCCCATGGATTTGAAAAGAGGTATCGACAAAGCCGTTACTGCTGTTGTTGAGAACCTGCGTTCACAATCTAAAAAAATCGAAAATTCAAGCGAAATTTCTCAAGTAGGTACTATCTCTGCTAACAACGATGCCGAAATCGGTCAGATGATTGCCGATGCCATGGACAAAGTTGGTAAAGATGGTGTAATCACCGTTGAAGAAGCCAAAGGTACCGAAACCGAAGTAAAAACGGTAGAAGGTATGCAGTTCGACCGCGGTTACCTGTCGCCTTACTTTGTAACCAACCCCGAGAAAATGGAAGCCGACCTGGATAATCCATTTATCCTGATCTACGACAAAAAAGTATCTACCATGAAAGAATTACTGCCCGTATTAGAGCAAGTAGTTCAGACAGGTAAGCCTTTGGTTATTGTGGCCGAAGACGTAGACGGCGAAGCTTTAGCTACTTTGGTAGTGAACAAGCTGCGTGGTTCTTTAAAAATTGCCGCTGTTAAAGCTCCTGGCTTCGGCGACCGTCGGAAAGCGATGCTGGAAGACATTGCCGTATTAACCGGTGGTGAAGTAATTTCAGAAGAAAGAGGCTTTAAACTGGAAAACGCTACCCTGGATTATTTAGGCCAGGCCGAAAAAATTATCATCGACAAAGACAATACCACTATTGTAAACGGTAAAGGTCAGAAAGAAACCATTGTAGGCCGCGTTAACCAAATTAAAGCGCAAATGGAAACCACAACTTCTGACTACGACCGCGAAAAATTGCAAGAGCGTTTAGCTAAATTATCAGGTGGTGTGGCTATTCTTTACATTGGTGCTTCTACTGAAGTAGAAATGAAAGAGAAAAAAGACCGCGTTGACGATGCTTTACATGCTACCCGTGCGGCCGTTGAAGAAGGTATTGTAGCTGGTGGTGGTGTAGCTTTGGTACGCGCTATTGAAGCTTTAAAAGACGTTAAAGTAGATAACGACGACCAATTAACCGGTGTTAACATTATCCGTACGGCGTTAGAATCTCCTTTGCGTACCATTGTTTCTAACGCTGGTGGCGAGGGTTCTGTAATTATTCAGAAAGTACGCGAAGGCTCCGGTGACTATGGTTACAATGCCCGTGAAGATAAATTCGAAAACTTATTTGCGGCCGGTATTATCGACCCAACTAAAGTTACTCGTTTAGCTTTAGAAAATGCGGCTTCTATTGCCGGTCTGTTATTAACTACCGACTGTGTAATTTCTGACGAACCAGAAGAAGAGAAAGCTGGTGCTGGTGGCGGTATGCCAGGTGGCATGGGCGGCATGGGCGGCATGATGTAATTCTTCCTGTATATGCTTATATAAGAAAAGCCCCGGCATTTGTCGGGGCTTTTTTATTTTCTCAAACAAAGTAAAAAAATCATCTACCCTTCATGGCGCCTATTATGGCACCATGCTTCCGGTTAAGACTGTCTTGGGCAATAATTACATCTTCTTCGTTGGGCAGTAAATGCCGGATAGGCGCGTACGAAAATAGATAAAAATAGCCGCTATCAACCTTTACCACGTACTCGGCGGTAACAATTTTCCGGCTGCGGTCCTCGGCTCTTTTGTGCCAGTAAGGCTGATTATTGATATTCCGGTTTACAAAGCCTTGTGCTTTAATTGCCGAAGTATCTAGCGATGGAATAAATTTCCCTAATCCGGTATAAGGTGTTTTATCGGGCACATCTACGGTATGGCCGTAATACATTATTTTATCGTTTTGGCCCGGCGCTAAATTATTTAAATGCCGTTGGTACAATCGTTTGGTAGAACGCCCCAACTGGTCGTACTCAAGCGTATTATTTATCTGGCCCGGAAAACGCAACTGCATAGCGGTAGTTTGGGCAGAATAATATTGCCCTTGGGGCAGATTGGCATTTGGCCGGCAGCTCGCACCCATTAGTAAGGTCAAAAAGAATATTCTCCGTAGTAGCATAAATAATTGTTAAATCAAAACCTGTTTGGTGCATGAACGCAACTCAGCTTTTTAAGTTTTGTTCCCTAATTACCATAAAAAAGCCTCTATCCAAAACAGGTAGAGGCTTTTATAAAAACGTAAGTTGCTATTAATAAATACCGTGCATCTTTTTCTTTAATACACCATTCAGGGCCATCATTACAAAGCCAGCCAGAATAGGCACAAAGGTAAATATCAGGAAGAAGGCACTCATAGAATATTGTTCGGTAATTTTATCAATAAAAGAGCCGGTTAAACCGGCCAGGTAATTGGCCACAAAAGTAGCACCAAACCAAACTCCAAACATTAAACCCACCAGCTTTACCGGGGCCAATTTACTAATGTAAGATAAGCCAACCGGCGAAACACAAAGTTCGCCCATGGTATGGAAAGCATACGCCAGAATAAGCCAAACCATGCTCACCGATGCTGTTTTAGCTCCCTGGGGAATTTCGGCACCACCGTAAGCCAATATGGCAAAACCCAAACCCAGTAAAATCAAGCCTAAACCAAATTTAATGGGTCCCGAAGGGTTAAAAGAGCTTTCCCAAATTTTAGAAAACAAGGGCGCCAATGAAATAATAAAAAAGGAATTCAGAATACCAAACCACGAAGCCGGTACCTCGGGGGCTTCATCGCCAAACTCCCGCTTTAGCATCCAGATTACCAAAGCCCAGATAATAGCAAAACTAATGCCCAGAATAGTATTAGATAAAGCAATGCGACTAAAGGTTTGCCGGAATAAATTAAACAGCACAAAGGTTAAAATAATCATGGGTCCTACTACCAGAATGGTATTCGCCCACCGGAAAATTGTAGCGCTACTCCCCGACAGAACCCGGTTGGTATAATCGTTGGCAAAAATAGTCATGGAGCCGCCGGCCTGTTCAAAAGCCATCCAGAAAAATATGGTAAAGAACGCAAATACGGCAATTACAATTACCCGGTCACTGGTTACTTTTTTATCTTCTGCGCTAACATTTGCAGCCGCAACAGCGGCAGCTTTCTTCGCAGCGGCATCGGTTTTAACGGGCTTGGCTCCTACCGAGCCAAATAATTTTTGCGCAAAGGTAAACTGCAGCATACCTAAAAACATAAATATACCTGCTAAGCCAAAGCCATAACTCCAGCCAACTTTTTCGCCGATGTAACCACATAATAAAATACCTAAAAAGGCACCGGAGTTTATACCCATATAAAAAATGGTATAAGCCGCGTCTTTTTTATTCGGATTATCCGTATATAACTGACCAACCATGGAAGAAATATTTGGTTTAAATAAACCGTTGCCTAAAATTAAACAGGTAAGACCTGCGTAAAAAAAGAAAGGCGTTTCTAAAGCCATACTGGCGTGGCCCAAAGTCATGATAAAGGCGCCTAAAATTACGGCATTCCGGTAGCCCAATAATCTATCGGCAATTAATCCGCCAAAAATAGGCGTTAAATATACCAGGCCTGTATATAAGCCATAAAGTTGCAAGGCACTTTCGCGGCTCCATTCCCAACCGCCTTTCATTAAAGAAGAGGTTAGAAAAAGCACTAATAGCGCCCGCATACCATAGTAGCTAAAACGCTCCCACATTTCGGTAAAAAACAGGATAAATAAGGTAGGCGGGTGCTGTTGCCTGTCTAAGGTTTGTTCCATTTAAATTGTTTTCGTGAAATATTAGATTTATTTGTTTGTGTTTAAGTAAAGCTACAACCTAAGCACGGTTTTGCCAAATATTATTAATTTACTATAATGATTTATTCGCGTTGCGGTTAAGTAGCTATACCTGCTGTAAACGTTAAATAATTTAAATATAAGCTACCGATATTTGTACCAAATTTACTCGCCCTATTATCTTAGGCTAAAAATAAAAATCATGCACCTTTTCTATACGCCTCACATTACCGGCAACCAGCTAACCTTACCCGAAGAAGAATCGAAACACGCTATAAAAGTTTTGCGGCTGGGTATCAGCGATGCGGTGCAACTGGTTGATGGTAAAGGTGGTTTTTACACGGCAAAAATTGTTATTGATAACCCTAAAAAGTGTATCTTAGAAATTACGCAGAGCCAGTTAAATTATGGTTTACGACCTTACCACATTCATATTGCCGTAGCTCCTACTAAAAACATTGAACGGATAGAATGGTTTTTAGAAAAAGCAACCGAAATTGGAGTAGATGCTATATCTTTTTTGCTTTGCGAACGTTCTGAACGAAAGCAGGTTAACCTGGAGCGGTTGGAAAAAGTAGTGGTGAGCGCCATGAAGCAATCGGTAAAAGCATTTAAACCCCAGATTACCGACCTGATACCTTTTAAACAGTTTATTAAAAATGTGGAGCCGGCCCAAACCTTTATTGCGCATTTAGAAGAACACGACCGTTTGCCCCTGCACCAGGTAAGCCCAACGGCCAGTACTTGTGTATTAATTGGCCCCGAAGGGGATTTTTCGCCGGCTGAAATTGAATTGGCTTACCAACAGGGCATTAGGCCGGTTACCTTGGGCAACAGCCGCCTGCGCACCGAAACCGCCGCCCTGGTAGCCTGCCATACCCTTAACTTACTTTCTGAATTAAAAAGAGCTTAAACGCATTCTAACGTATGAAATACCTGATTACCCTTTGGCTGCTCCTGGCTAGCTTTTCGCTGGTTCGGGCCCAGAATCCTAGTTTCCAGATTGCAAAATTAAAATACAACGGCGGCGGCGATTGGTACTCCAACAAAACGTCTTTACCCAACCTTATCCGGTTTTGTAACCAAAACCTGAACATGAATATTAACAAAGAAGAGGCAGTGGTAGAAGTAGGCAGCTCTGAGATATTTACTTACCCATTTGTGCACATGACCGGGCATGGCAACGTAACCTTTACCGATGCCGAAGCCGAAAATTTGCGTAAATATTTAATTAGCGGCGGCTTTTTACACATCGATGATAATTATGGTTTAGATAAATTTATCCGGGCCGAAATGAAAAAAGTTTTTCCGGAGCTGGACTTTGTAGAACTACCTTTCTCTCACCCGATTTACCACCAGAAATATAATTTCCCGAAAGGTTTGCCCAAGGTACACGAGCACGATAATAAGCCGCCCCAGGGCTTCGGTTTGGTGTACCAGGGTCGCCTGGTGTGTTTTTATTCGTTTGAGTGCGATTTAGGTAATGGCTGGGAAGACCAGGAAATCTACAACGACCCTGAAGATAAAAGACAGGCTGCTTTGCGTATGGGGGCCAATATACTGGCTTATGCGCTCACCAGCTTCGATTAATTAAAGGGCGGCCTTAAAACCCGCCTTTTTTCTTCGCGTACTATACGATTTTATCAATAGGAATTAAGAGAAATTTTACGTTATTGTACCGGCAAAATTTACATTAAACCCAAAAATCATTATCGGGAAAGATAAAGTATGGATACCATTGTTTATTTAAAAAACATGTTGCGCGACAAGCAAGTCGCATCTTTTACCCCTACTTCTATCTTTGGCATAAAAAAGGTTTGCGACAAAATAGATTTTAGCAAACGCAATGTAATTATTGAGTACGGCCCCGGTACCGGCGTTTTTACCCGCTATCTGCTCGATAATCTCACGGCCGATTCTAAATTAATTTTAATAGAACGCAATCCGGATTTTATAAAAATTCTGGAAAATTCTTTTCGCGATGCCCGTTTAATAATTTACCACGAAAGCGCCGAAAATGTAGGCGAGTTACTGGCCCTTAGCCACGAACCCCAGGCCGATTATATTATTTCGGGTATTCCGTTCTCTTTTTTGCCCCACGAGCTCCGCAATACCATTGTAAAAAGATCTTACAATTGTTTACGGCCGAAGGGTAAATTTCTGGCTTACCAGACTTTTTTTCAGATGGACCGCTACCTGAAAGATTACCTGGATATTTACTTCTCTAAAGTAAGCACCGAATTTTGTTTCCGGAACGCCCCACCCATGCGCCTTTTCGAAGCGATTAAATAATTACTCAAACATTTTGAATTAATTAAAGACTGAGCAGTTTTAAAATGTCTTTTAATAACTTGGTTTACTAGCAATTACATTGATATTGATTTATTATATTAGCAGAAAACAAAAAACCGCTCTAGTTAAAGAAGCGGTTTTTTAATGTGTTTTAATTATTTGGGTTCAGTTATTTATTTACTTTTCCGAATATAAATATTGCCGTTAAAATTCTTGAATAACATATCCGGGCCGCCGCCGTTTATTTTCCCATAAAGCCATTTATCTACGTAAATACGGGTGCCGGGAGCAGCATCGGTGCTGCGTAACCGCGAAGGAGCCACATTATTGGTAGTTGTTGAGCTGGCGTTGCCCTTTTCCATAGCCATATCAAAATCGGTAAAAATATCGCCATTATCAGTTTTTAGTTTGGCATTAAATTTAGCATAAGGCGGCAAAGTAACGTCTATTTTCCCGTTCAGGCTACTAAAAGCCATGGGCATATTAGGCGTTACCTGTTTAAAACTAGCTAAAATATTGCCGTTTAAAGTAGAGGCCGAGGCACTGCCGGCTACGTTGCGTAAAGTAATATTTCCGTTTAAGTTATCCAATTCCAGTTCGCCGTTTACATCATCAACCAGAATTACACCGTTGTTCAGGGTTTTAAGCTTTAAAGAAAAATCGGCGGGTACCTGAATCTGTAAATCTATGGCGCGGTTAAAATTAGATGTTTTAACGGTTACGGTATTATTTTCTTCGCGTACTTCTAAACCCGAATTATTATTGGGCAGCCGGCGTAAACCGTTAGATTCGTCTTTGCTGTTGCTATCGCGTTCGCGGGGTTTGCCTTCGCGGCTGGTATAATTAATAATAACTTCTTTGCCTTTGTAGCCGGTTACGGTAATAGAGCCTTGCAATAAACTAGCCCGCAACATGCCGGCTTTTCCCGGCTGACTTAAAGCAATTTGTAATTTATCAGAATCGTTGGTCTGGGCCTGGGCCGCCGGGAGGCCACCCCAAAGTAAGCATGCCACGGCCAGACATCTTATTAAAGAAGTATTCATATAATTGAGTTAAATAAAAGCTAAGGATAAATCGTGTATTTAGAAATAATTCTTTTTAAGGTAAATATTGCCATTCAGGGTTTCGAAACTAAGGGCGGGGCCACCTTTCCCAATTTTATAGGTGTTGGCTTTATCTATTTTGTAAACCGTTCCTTCGCCTTGTTTATCGCTGTTTTTAACCACTTTCACAGGCATCATTTCCACTTCAGATAAATCTGTATAAAACTGGCCGTGCATGGTTTTAAAGGCCACGTTGGCGTTCATGTTGGGCGCATAGTATACATTAATATTTCCGTTAACCGTTTTAAAACGGGAATCGGCCGGCGGACTTTGTTTGTAGAACACATCAATGCGGCCATTTACGGTAGTAGCATCGGTTTTGCCCATTACCCCGGTTAAACTAATAGGGCCGTTTACGTGGCGGGCGCGAATATCGCCAGAAACGTTGTTTACCTGCACTTCGCCCTGGTTAACAGTAGAGGCAATTAAGCTTACATTGTTGGGCACCCGCAAAGTTAAATCTACCTGGTAGTCGTATTCTTTTTCCTCTAAGTTTACCATCATGTTGCGGCTCCGGGGCTGCTTCCGGAAAATAAAGGGCGCTTCCAGGTAAACGTAAATGCTATCGTTCGACTGCACCAGCTTTACTTCTACTTCCTTCATTCCTTTCTCGACCAGGGCAGTGGATTTGGCGGTAATTTTCTTTTCGGCAGTCAGCTCCACTTTATTGCCATTGTAACCTTCTATGTGCACAAACCCATGAATATTCTCAACCGATAATACCCTTGCAGCTGCGTTGGAAAAAGAGGCACTCCGGTTTATGGTTTCTCTTTGCGATTGGGCTTGGGCACTGGCTACTGTTGCCAGGCACAGCCCCCAAATTAGCATTATACTTTTTTTCATAACTTACAATTACGGCTCATATTAATATTTCCAGGCTTTGGCGCACTTTGGTTTTTACGGCATCGTTCAGGTCTTTCTTTTGCAATAGCTGTTTAAGCGCTTGCACCGAAGTTTTTTCCTGCATGGCCACCATTACATCGGCCAGGGCCAGTTGCACCAGCGGCGAATCTTGTTTTGCAATGGCATTTACCAGCCCTTCGCGGGCCACCGGATTTTCAGCGTGTTGGTACAGGGCTTCAATAGCGGCTAAGCGCACATTCACGCTGGGATCGTAGTTCAGGGTTTGGAGCAAAGATTTAATTACTTTATCATCAGCCAATTCCATGCCGTTGGTCAGGTTAACGGCTTTTAGTCTTTCGGTAGCCGTGGGCTGCTCAAGTAAGGTCAGCATCATCATTTTTTTCATTTGCTGCATTTCGGTGGTTAAGGCCAATAATTTTTCATCGTCGGTGTTTTTCATCGGCCGGAACTGTAACCCGAGCAAAACTCCTAAGGCCATTAAAATTAAGCCGTATGCTAACCGGCCAAAACTAAATTCGCGCTGCAGGCTGCTAAGCAATTCGGTTATAAAATTGTTTAACCAGTGTTTTTGTTGGCTCTTTCTTTTTTCTTCGGCCAGCATCTGGTAAAAATTGCTCCGCATTTTTTCCGATGGTTCTGGCACCGGAGCAGCCGTTAGTAGGGTATTAAATCTGGCAAATTCATTTAGCTGGCTAGGCTCTATATGTCCTTCATGTATGGCTTTTTCCAAAGCCTGTTTTTCGTTTTCCGATTGATTTCCCAGCAGGTAAGCGTCTACCAACTTTTCGTATTTCTCCTCCATTAGGCTATTTCTCTTCTTTCTAATTTTAAGTAAATGGCTTTTAATTCGTCGAGCGCCCGAAAGGCTCTTACTTTAATAGCTCCTTCCGAGCAGTTAAACAGCTCAGCAATTTCTTTATATTTTAATCCTTGAAAACGGCTCAAAACCAACACCTCTCGTTTTTCTACTTCTAAGCAGTTTAATGCCGTCTGCAACAAATGCATTTCCTCGTTATGCCTGGTTTGCTCCTCGGGGTTATAATCGTCCCGGAGCTTATTTTCCAGGCTGGTATAATCATCGGCAAAGCCCAGGCGCTTGTTTTTGCGATAAAAATCGGCATGTACATTCCGGGCCAGGTGGTACATCCAGGTTTTAAATTCGCCTTCGCCGGTATAAGTGTGCTTATATTTTAACATCCGCAAAAAAACATTCTGCACCAAGTCTTCGCTTGCTTCGCACTGCCCCGTTAACCGGTAAAAAAAGCTGTACAAAGCCCGGTGGTACCGCTCAAACAGTAAGCCCAGGCGGTCGCTATCGCCGGCTTTAACTTTTAGCATCAAGGCATTATCGGTGGCTGCTTCCAAGCGAGGTGTATGGTTTTAATATTTAAAGCGATTAGGGGAACCAGGCTTCAGGCGATTAGTTACAGAAAAATAAATATATTTTTTCAGAATAACCGGATATTTACTGATAATTAATTGGTTATGAATATCTTAAAGCGAATTATTTAAAAAGTTTAGCCAGAATAGTGCAGGATAATATTTTAAAGGAAAGGAGGAATGAGCAGGATGTTAGTAAAAAATAAAGCCGCTACATGGTGGCGGCTTTATCTCATATTAGCAGTTTTAGGTATTATTGTTTACGGTAGTACTAAGATATTTCAAAGCATCAGTTTTCCAGCACTTTTAAAGGGTCGTGGCCCAGATTCATGAGCGCGTAGCGCCACGCCGAAATGGGCATGTTGTCGGTAGGTTGGTGCTTGTAAAGCTGGTTAATATGATTGGTGATTTTCTCCAGGCACTCGTAATCGCCTTTGGTAAGCATAAACTTACGTTTGAGTAAAATCTTGATCAGCTTTTTCGAAAACTTTTTATCTATAATTAATTCCGATTCGGGATTATCGCCCGCCGGTATTTGGGCCGTTTTGGTTTCCAGCCATTTTTCGAGTTCCAGCGGCGACATGTTGACCAAAGTCTTAAACTCCAGGTAAATATCTTCGCGGGTTTTAACAACAGTTCTGGAAAATTTAAGTAAATGAAGCATAACAAAAGTAAATTTTTATCATTCAGAAAAACTATATCTGGATTAAGTACCTGATTTATACTTTGTTTTACTTCTGCTATGCTATTTTGTTCGGTTTATATAGATATTTTTTTATATAAATTTTAAGATGCCTTTAATGCAATAATTTTAGTAAAATTACTGCTCCATATTGTATTGCTTAAATAAATTTTACCGGACTTTGGTAACGGTGCCTTTAAACTCTTTGTCGGAATATTTTACAACGTAATAATAAATACCGTCGCTTACATTTTTGCCGTCCCATTTAAAGTTGCGTTCAGCGGTTTCGTACACCAGTTTGCCCCAGCGGTTATAAATTTTTATACCCGCAAAAACACTTTCGCAAAAATCGGGTGGTAAGGTAGGTAGCTGAAAATAATCGTTCAGGCCATCGTTATTGGGCGTAAAAATATTGGCTGGGTTAAATACCGGAATTTCGCCTAAGCCCAGGGGGTTAATTTCGATGGTAGTGGTGTGAGTCACCGGTTTATCACATTTAGTAGTTACTACGCTAAAATCGATGATATAAGACTCCTGGTCCAGCGTAGTGCAATCCATGCGCCAGCTAAACGGGCTGCTTACCTGGCCTTTGCCCGATTTATTCTGAAAACTAATGGCGTGTTTACTTATATCAAAATTCTTACCCGTTATAGTTAAAGTCATGTCATCGTCGTCGGTATCTAAGCCCAACACATCAAAAGAAACTAAATCATTCAGGTAAGCCTGGAGCAAATTTGTGGTAGCGGTAGTCCGGACAGTAGGCGGAACATCGGGGGCCGGCACAAAAATTACCGATACCCGCACCGTATCTTTTTTAGGTAAACTGCAACCGTTATCCGAAACAATAAAATCTACGACGTAAGGTTTGCCTTGCGAATCGAGACAAGGTTTAAAACAGGCGGTGGTTACCATGGTATCGGGCTGGCCGTTCCGGTTAACAATGCCGCTACTTACGCTTAAGAGTTGGTCGGTTAAAGTAAAATTTACGCCTTTTGCTTCTATTTTCAAAGCTGAATTCGGTTCAACATCGGTCAGGTAAAAATTCAGGCATTTGCTTTCGTTGCCATAAATGGTAAGCACCTCTCCTTCCTGATAAAAGGTGCGGGCATCAGCGGTTTTCATTTTAATGCCCGGTTGCTCGTTGCGGGGGCAGTTTAAAACCATTAATTGGTAATCTCGCCGTACTTCGCCAATTTTAACTTTGTTCCGGTATTCTGAGCAAAGCACCGAGAACACAAACAAGCCTAGTTGCGATGGCCTTACCGTTAACAACCCGGTTTTGGCATTTACCGAAAGGCTGGGGCTACCCGGAATTTGATTGGCGGTATTTACCCCCGGAACCCAGCTAACCAATGAATACGGTGCCGAAGCCGCAACGGGTGCCGGGTTATTTTGCCGGCTGCTGCCGTTTAACGGGGTGGCCATTTCGTAAACCAAAGAATCGCTGTCGGGGTCTTTGCCGCTGAAGTCAAACGTAAACAGTTCGTTTAAGCAGGCATAATCACTAACCGCCGATATTAGTTCGGGCGAGGAATTGCGGAAAGCCTGACCATTTTTTACAACTGCCGGAAACTCGAGGTAAAACGTTTGCCCGGCTGCACCCGGATTGGTAATATTGGTGATTACGCCGTTACGGCAACATCTTTCCCAAACCAAATAGTACCCGTTCTGGTTGTTAAATACATTGTCGGGTAAGTTAATATTTTGGGTATATACAATACGGTCGGTGCTGAGTGAGGAACTGGTGCAGGCCACCGAAGTATACACCACCGGAAAAGTACGGGGGTTAGACATATTAAAATTGCCCATCCGGCGGTTAGTACCTTTTTCAAAAATACTGGCCGTTATAAACGGGTCGATCGCCCCCGGGTTACCATAAATTTTATCAAAATACATGTTAAGGGTTACCTGATAAGTAGACCCGGTTAAATATTTAAGATTAAATTCGCCGCCTACAATGTGGGTAGCATAGGTAATCCGAAAAGATAGTAACAATAAAAAAATAAGTAAAAGTTTTTTCATTCGGGTAGGTAAATAAATTTACTTTAGCGTCTGGGTAGCTGCCGGCAAACTGCTTTTCGAGCTATTATTTATTTAGCTGGTTGGTACCCCTTGGTAAATTCTCAACGGAAAATTAACCTTAACTAAGATAAGATATTTCAGAAATATTAGCAAGGCACAAATAATTCAGATATATAATACTGGCTTTTAGATAAATACATAATTGAATTTAAATAAATAGGTTAAAAGTTTTGTTTAATGGCTTACCGCTTAATTGCCGGATAAAATATTATATTGTAACCAGTTACAAACCGCATTTTTAATTTTAACTAAATACTTTTAAAACGGCAGCTTCTCTCTTTTAATTTTTTAAATCTGCTCCAAATTTTAGAAAATTATTTAACCATTTTGAGCCAAAAAATTTACGCTTAGATTTAATATAAATTTAGTAATATACTATCCCGAATAATTCTACTCCTTTAAAGCTGATGAAATTGCTAACAATATGCGCCATTTAGTTTATCTTTTGTTTTTTTGGCTGAGCCTGGTTAAAGTTTGGGCCCATGCCCCAGAAAGCAGCTTTACAACCGAGTTTATCCAGAACAGTGGTCAATGGGACGAAAAAGCATTGTTTACCGCCACCTTACCGCAGGGCTGGCTGTTTCTGGAAAAAGCAGGATTTACTTATAATTTTCTAGAAAAAGATTATTTTGATACCGAAGCCGACGAAACCGAAAATAAGAAAAATGTTTACCGTGGGCACGGCTTGCGGGTGCAGTTGATAAATGCCAACCCGCAAACCAAAATTTCGGGCCAGCAAAAACTTTCCGGCTTACGCAATTATTTTATTGGCAACAACCCGGCACAGTGGGCAAAGGCGGTACCAGCTTACGGCGAAATATTATATTCAGGGATTTTTCCGGGAATAAACCTACGGCTTTATACCGCCAAAAAGGGTTTAAAATACGATTACGTAGTAGCAGCCGGGGCCAATATTGATCACATTAAAATGAAATACGAAGGTGCCCAGAAACTTACCTTACAAAATGGGCGACTTTATATTAAAACCTCGTTAAGCGAAATAATAGAAGAAAAACCTTTTGCTTACCAGGAAATAGCCGGCGAACGCAAAGAAGTGGGTTGCGAATTTACCTTACAAGCTGGTACTTTAGGTTTTAAAATTACCGGTAACCACCGCCCCGATTTACCTTTAATTATTGATCCGGAATTAATATTTATGACTTACGCCGGGGCCAATGCCGGCTTGTCGGCTAATTGTGCCACCGCCGATGCAGCCGGTAATACTTATATTTCCAGCCGCACCATGGGTCCGTTTTACCCGGTAAGTACCGGGGCTTACCAAACGGTTAGACGCGGAAATAACACAGGTATTTCAAAGCTAAATGAACAGGGAACCGGCTTGCTATATGCTACTTACCTAGGTGGCTCGGGCGTGAACAACGACGAATATCCGTTAGCCTTAGTGGTTAACCGGCAAAACGAGTTATATATTTTGGGCCATACCACTGCCGAAGATTTCCCGACGACCGGCTCGGCCTACGACCGCAGCTACAACGGTAACCGCGATTATTTTATAGCCCGGTTATCAGCTAATGGCACCGCTTTGCTGGCCTCAACTTATCTGGGTGGTGCGGGCCCAGAAGGCGGTACCATTGGGAGCATCCCGGCCCAATTAGCCCTAGACGATGCGGGTAATATATTTGTGGGCGGTTGTACCATGTCTAATGATTTTCGGATTGTAAACGGCTTTCAGACAACGAAAAAAAATGGTTACGACGGCTTAGTGGCCAAATTAAACAATAATTTAACCAACTTACTGTGGTCGTCGTTTATTGGGGGCAATTCCGAAGATTTAATTTACGACCTTAAAATTGGGGTTACCGGTAAAATTTACCTGGGTGGCAGTTCTTTTAGCTCGGATTTCCCGGTTACTCCAGGTACAATTCAAACCAACTTGGCCGGTAACCGCGACGGATTTATTGCCATTATTTCGGCGAATGGCACCCAGCTCGAGATGGCTACTTTCCTGGGTACACCCCAGGCCGATTTTGTAAAACACCTGCAATTAGACAAAACCGAAAATGTATATGCTACCGGCTATACTGCCGGCTCTTACCCCATAACCACCGGAACGTACGGTACGCCCAATGCTTCGGGCGGATATTTTATTCATAAACTTTCCCCAACTTTAAATACAACAATCTTTTCCACGCATTTGGGTGCCAACGGCAATATACTTAAAGTGCCTACGGCTTTCCGGGTAAATACTTGCGAAACCATTTACCTGGCCGGGTACGCTTTAAATGTGTCGCCGCTTACCGCCGATGCCCAAGAGCGAAACCGTAAAACCATGTATGTGTGCCAGCTAAGCAAAGATGCCAAACAGCTTATTTACGGCAGTTATTTAGGCGGCACCGATGTTCAAACCCATATTCACCAGGCCAATAACAGTTTAATTACGGAGGGCGGTACCCTGCACCAGATAGAATGTACTTATTCGTCTAATCAGCCGGTTACGCCGGGGGCTTACGATCCTACTTATTTTAGTTCGCCGGATGCCGCTATTATTAAATACCAGTTTTCGCCTTATATCTCTAATCAAATAATTGCCCGGGCCGATACCCCGCCACCTTCCTGTGCTCCGTATAATGTGCAGTTTAAGAATACTTCTGAAAATGGTGTTACTTATTCCTGGAACTTTGGCGATGGCAGCCCTCCTTCTACGGAAGCGAATCCCAGCCACACGTACCAGAAACCAGGTAATTACCAGGTAACATTGGCGGCTAATAACTCCACCAGTTGTATAACCCAGGCTACAACCACTCTTACCGTTACAGTAGCGGCTCCTCCGGCCCCCAGTTTAGCAAGGCAGTCGCAATATTTATGTAGCCAGACAGTTGTTTTAAATGCGGGTAATCCGGGCTATAATTATTTATGGTCAACGGGGTCGACGGAACAAAGCATTACCGTTACCCAACCCGGTACTTACGCGGTAGCTTTAACTTTAGGCAATTGCACCCTAACCGACAGCGTAACCGTAGCGGCGGCGCTGCCGGCCTTAGAAGTGCCCAATATTTTTACGCCCAACAAAGATGGTAAAAACGATTTTTTTGTAATCCAAAACAGTGGCCCCAATACTGAATTGCAGGTATATAACCGGTGGGGCAAGCTGGTGTACGAAAATAAGAATTACCTGAATAATTGGGATGGCAGCAATCTTACCCAGGGTACGTATTATTATTTTATCCGGAGCGCCAGCAATTGTACCACCAAAAAAGGCTGGTTAGAAATAAATGAGTAACTGCATTATTACAAAATAACTCCCTTGCTGAAATCTTTGGCTTTGGGGAAATTTTTATCGCCCCATTGTTCTTTCACGTTGGTTTCGATGGTAAGGCACAGCGCGGTTAAAGGCACATCTTCGAGGCGGTTTTCAAAAGGATCCTCGGCCCGTTCGCCTACCAAGTCTAAGCACAAGAACACAAAAGAAATAATGACCGATATAGGCATACTGGCCCAGCCTATTTCTTCTACAAAAACAAAAGGTAGCAACGAGGCATGAATAAAAACAAATACCCGCGAAAAGAAACTGTACTGCCGCGGGAAAGGGGTATTTTTGATGCGCTCACTCCGGCCTTGCACATTGTTAAATTCTACCAGGGTTTCTTCTAACTTGGCAAACCTATAATCCGAAAGCCAGCCATGGTCGTAAGCCCGGCGCAAATCCTCGCCCTGCATTTCGATTAAATAATTAGGCGGATTGTTTTTGTGGCAAAAAACTTTGTATTCATTATTACCCAGAAACGATATGGTATCGGTGTATTCGTTCGTTTCGGCAAATATTTCTTCCTGGTTGTTTTCGTTATAAGCAAGTGGTCTTCTTAAAAATACCCGGAGGGCATGCACAAAAGCAATATGGCGGTAAACCATGCGGTATTGTAATTCTTTCACGGCTTCGGCTTCGGTGGGGTCAGTCGGAATAATCATGGTAATTACCTGGCGGGTCCAGGCGCGGCTATAATTTACCAGCGTGCCCCAAATCTGGCGGGCTTCCCACCACCTATCGTACGCATTGTTATTTTTAAAACCTAAAAATATAGCCAGGGCGGTACTCAGAGCGGTAATGGTGCTAAAGGGTAAATGCAGTTTTAAAACGCCGTAATAATCGTGCAGCAGAAAAACCAAAATGGCGAGCATTATATAATATAACATGCTCTTCCAGGTATAAAAGAACACGACGCTCCATTTTAAATCTCTTTGAATTAACATAGTTTTTTACAGATTAGTAAGCCTTTAACTCATCCGGTTAGAAATTGTTTTAGCTGGCGCAAAACGCTTAAAAATTTGTATTTGCCTTTCTCCAACAGAAATTTAAACAGCCCCTTATTTATACTAACTCTCAAGAGCCACTAAGAGCCTCTCAGCAAAGCCGGATTAATAATTTATTTTGTAGCACAAAGCCGCTCTAAAATGAGTATAATATTCGAGGTTGAAATAGACAATATTTTTAGAGCCTGTTTAGATAAATCCTATCTATAAATTCAGCTACTGGCCGGCATTTCTTTTACAAGGCTGTTTTATTTTGGAATTAAAACCTGGGGTATACAAAAAAACTGGTGGGGGTTTTTAACTTTGCAGACCTAAACAAAACAATATGGCAACTAAAATAACGGTTAATGATAACGGTTCGCTTAAAATAGAAGGCGATTTTGAAGTTTTTGATAAGCATGGCAATGCTTATGGGTTAGGCGGACGGACCTTGGTTTCGATGTGCCGGTGCGGTATGTCTAAAAATAAACCTTTCTGCGATGGTTCCCACAAAGGTCATTTTGAGCACAATGCCGAAGCCTTTGATTTACCGCCCAAAAAAGTATAAGTAAACGGCTTAAAACGGTTGTAGGTTAGTTATGCTGCCAGCTTTAACTTTAAGTGAAATACTGATTTATCCCATTAAATCCTTGGGTGGCATTTCGGTGCCGGCCGCCCAGGTAGAATTGCGGGGTTTGCAGCACGACCGCCGTTGGTTGCTGGTAGATGAGCATAACCAGTTTTTAACCCAGCGAAGTTTTGCACCGATGGCCTTGCTGCAGGTGCAACTACAACCCTACGGGCTTTTGGTAACGCATAAAACCCAAAATCTGCTCCCACTGCAGGTTCCTTTTTTGCCCACTACCAGCCACTCTTTGCAGGTACAAATATGGGACGATACCGTTGAAGCAATAGAAGTTTCGGAAGAAGCGAATAAATGGTTTACTGAAATTTTAGGTCGGTTTTGCCGGTTGGTGTATATGCCCGATAATGCCCAACGGCAAGCCGATTTAGACTATGCGGAACCCGGAGAATTGGTCAGTTTTGCCGATAGCTTTCCTATATTATTAATTGGAGACGCTTCTTTAGCAGATCTGAATCATCGGTTGGAGCAACCCGTGCCCATGAACCGGTTCCGGCCGAATTTAGTATTTACCGGCGGCGAACCGTTTGTAGAAGATACCTGGCAGCAATTTACAGTTGGCGACGTTCATTTTAAAGGAGTAAAGCCATCGGCGCGTTGCGTTTTAACTACCATCGATCAGGATACAGCCCAGAAAGGTCCGGAACCGCTGCGCACCTTAGCTACCTACCGTACCCCAGCCGGTAAAAACAAAGTTTTGTTCGGGCAAAATGTTATACCGATAAATCTAGGGGCAGAAATTAAAATCGGTGACAATATTGTGGTGCAACAAACAAATGTGCCGGCTTAAGTTAAGCCATTAACCCCATGTATACTTTCCAAATTAAACAAGTTGGCCCGGAACAAATACCGGATATTCAGGAAATAATTTCGGAGACCTGGGAACCCGCTTACCGCGATATTTTAGCGCCGGAGCAAATCCGTTACATGGAAAATGAAATTTATAATACGGCGGCTTTACAAGCGCAAATAGCGGCTAACCAGATTTTTTTTATTTTATATGTTAACCAGGCACCCGCTGGGTTTGCCTCCTACTCCCCTTTGCCCAACTATACCTTTAAACTAAATAAACTCTACGTGAAGCCCAGCTACCAGGGTCAGGGGTTTGGTGGTTTTTTGGTGCGGCACGTAGAACAGGAAGCACGCCTTAACGGTGGCCAAAAGTTAATTTTAAATGTAAATCGCTTTAACGCTGCCCGGCTTAGATATGAACGCTTAGGTTTTGCTGTAATTGCCGAAGAAGATATTCCGATTGGCCCTTATTGGATGAATGATTTTATAATGGCCAAAAACCTTTAGGTTATAAGCTTTAGAGTAAAAATAGATGCAGTAAGTGCTTTTGGTTTAGATTGATAGAATCTTCCTTCTACTTAAAGCAACATTTTAGAATATCCGGCTAATCTACCTCTATCGTATTATCAGAATCTTTTATGGGTGTCCGCACATACTTGTTAAAAACCGGCAGCATTAAGTAATAAATAATGGTAGTAAGCGGTAAACTGAACAGCAACCACGCCGCTACCCCTAATAAATTGGCCAACCACAATTTTTTAAGCGTTTTTAACCAGTCCTGCCGGAACAAAGTCAGCATTTCGTCGATAGTTATCTTAAATTCTTCGGCACCGAAAATATAAATACCGGCTTTAATATATGGCAAGTACAACAACAAGTGCAGGGGTGCCGCCAAATAACAAATCAGCAACAAAGCCGGAATATTTAATTTAAACCGAATCCCCAACAAAGTACAAAGCAACGTAGCCAACCCAAACAGCGGCATGATGCCCACCATAAACCCCAAAGCTACGGTTAAAGCCAGCTTATGTGGGGTAATACCCATGGTAAGCAAGGCCAGCAAGGGATTTATTATTTTTCGACGGAAATATTTGTGGGGTCGGGAGTTTTTCACTTAAATGAGCCGGAACAAATTACTTTACCTTAAATCTGGTAATAATTACCGGCCTCTACAAAGGTATAAAACCGTTTAACTTCATCCTAACGAAAGATACAAATAGGTATATTTCTTGTTTACTGAATTTATTATATATTAATATTTTACCGTAAACCATACTTAATGTATTTATAAATTTTACCTAATTTTAATTTACAACCAAACTTATATTCAATCTCATTACCAAATTATATAGCCGCTCTTGCCTGGTGCTTTTATCGATAATAAATAAAATTTAGGCTAATCAATAGGCGCTGATAACACCACCCCTGGCGCACATACTTCTTTTCAGGCTTTTAAACTATCTGCTTTCCGGTAAAATGCTTACCAGTAGCTTTACCTATTTTATTCTAGATTTTCTGATGGGAAATTTTTCCGATTACCATTTATCTGGCCAGGCCCAACAGATTACCTCCCTAATTTGTATCTTTGGGTAAAAAATCAGGTAAACCATGCGGGGCAAAAACTATTTTTTTAATTTTTTATTTCTTTCTCTATTTTCCTTTTTATTCACTTTTTGCCAGGAGAAAAAAAAAGCTGGTGATATTAAGCTGCTCACCAACGAAAACGTGCGCGAAGAACTTTTAAAGTTTGGCCGCGAAAACCCGGAAACAGTAGTATTGATTAAAACCGGAATGGGCAATATTAAATTAAAATTATATCCGGAAACGACATTGCACCGGGCTAATTTTATACGGTTAGCTAAAATGGGTTATTACAACGGCACTGTTTTTCACCGGGTAATAAAAGGGCACATGGTGCAAGGCGGCGATTCGCGCACCGAGAAAATGAAAATTGGTGAATACGGGGTACCTACCGAAGTAAATCCGGATTTTGTGCACGTGCGCGGGGCAGTGGCCATGGCCCGTTACGACGATGAATTTAACCCGACCAAAGCTTCTTCGGCCGATAATTTTTACATGGTACAGGGTTCGCCGGTTTCAGAAAATGAACTACAGGAAGTAAGCAAACGCTACGGCATTACTTACACACCGGCCCAAATTAAAAACTACTTAACCAACGGCGGCGTACCTACCCTCGACACAAAATACACCGTTTTTGGCGAAGTGCTGGAAGGCATGGACGTGGTAGATAAAATTGCCCGCGTTCCCGTAGATACCCAGGATTGGCCCAGCCAGGAAATTTACATGACCGTAGAAGTATTGGAGTAAAAGATTACTACCCGGTAGAGATTACCGAAATATTTATAAGTAGCCCGGCTCTGGATTTAGGTTTATGCTAATAACATTTAGTAATAGAGCAACTACTGGTTTTAAGAGAGAATTATTTTGAGCGATATAATAGATATATTAATTGTAGGAGCCGGTCCTATTGGTTTAGCCTGTGGCATTGCCGCCCAGGAAGCTAATTTAAGTCATGTAATTATTGAGAAGGGTTGTTTGGTTAATTCGCTGTACAATTACCCGCTTAACATGACTTTTTTTTCAACGGCCGACCGGCTGGAAATTGGCGGGCTGCCATTTCCTTCTATCCACGCCAAGCCCAACCGCCCTGAAGCTTTAGAATATTACCGGCGCGTAGCCGATACCAAATGTTTGAATATAAATCTGTTTGAAGAGGTAACTAATATTCAAGCTGCGGGTGATATATATAGCGTCCGGACTTCTAAAAGAGAATATTTGGCGCAGCACGTAATTATTGCGGTAGGCTTTTACGATTTACCCAATTTACTGCGCGTGCCCGGCGAAGATTTGCCCAAAGTAAAACATTATTATTTTGACCCACATTTTTATTACCGCCAGAAGGTGCTGGTAATTGGCGCCAACAACTCAGCGGCCGATGTGGCCCTGGAAACCTGGCGTAAGGGAGCCGACGTGACGCTGGTAGTGCGGGAGCCCGAATTGGGCCGCATAAAATACTGGACCAAACCCGACCTGGAAAACCGGATTCAGGAAGGCTCGATAAAGGCTTACTTTCATTCCTGGGTTACGGCAATTCGCCCCGACGAGGTAGATATTTTAACGCCCGATGGACCAATTACCCTTGCCAACGATTACGTAATGGCCATGACCGGGTACCAGCCTAATTTTAAATTTTTAGAAAAAATTGGCATTCAATTATCACCCGATCAGAAAAGGCATCCATTTTATAATCCCGAAACCATGGAGACCAATTTGCCACAGGTATATTTGGCCGGTGTAATTTGCGGCGGCATGGATACCCATATCTGGTTTATCGAAAACTCCCGCGAACATGCCCGTAAAATATTATATCACATTTTATCAAAACAGCAGGTTTTAAAATAATTTATCGGGTATTTATCAGACCAGACTAAGGCCGTTCTTGTAAGTTAGATTAATAACGTTTAGAATTAATATTTCGGCTAAATAAGGGGGCAAAAAAGAAGGATGTCGCTTAAGTAATCTTTGCTGAAAAAGAAAAGGCTTCTTACCCAATATAAAGGGAAGAAGCCTTTTTGCATTTACAAAACAGATAATTTATTTAAATCTGTTTTGATTTATTATTACAGTTAAATATGTCTTTCGTTCATTTATAGAATAAATTTATTCTACAACAATCTGGCGCTGGGTATTGCCTTTGGGGGTTTGCAGGTTCAGGAAGTAGATTCCTTTTTTCAAACCACTTAAGATAAGCTCTTCGGGGCTGCCGGCTTTTTTAACCCGTATTTTCTTTTTCATCGATGGCTGACCTAAGTTATTAAATAAAGTTACTTCTAATTGGGTGCCGGCAGTTGCATCGGGTACTAGCACCTGTAAAGTTCCGTCGATTACCGGGTTGGGGTAAACCAGAAGCTTACCGGGTTTATCAATAACCGGCATTTGGGGCAAAGCGGTTAATTCGGTTGCCTGGAAATGCAGGTAAAAACGGTTAGCAGTGGTTCCGGCCGGAGCATAAAAGTCGTACGTTACATTAGTGGCCAAATTTAAAATATTGCCGGTTTGCCGGTCTTCTAACTGTATTAAATCCTGGCTGGTAAAATTATTAAACTGATTTACATTCAGCTTAAAATTACCACTTTGTGCTACAATTATTTCTAAAGGAATGCTCAGTTTTTTACCTGGTTCCAAAGTGGGTAAACCATTAATCGCGAGTAAATCGTTACCGGCTTTGGTGTACAAGGCGGCACCATCCTGGTTTTTTTCCGGTATTTTATAAGCATCGTAACGTTCTTCTGCTTTTTCTGTGGCACCCTGCTCAAAATATAAAATGGCGGCATCCTTTTGGTTAGCTCCTTCCATTATCAGTTTCAGCAAAGGCCGGTTCTCGGGTTTGGCGGCAGCTTCTGTTTTTTTGGTCGTCAGTTGTTTAGGGTCGAACTGAAAATCTACAGTACCTTCCTGCACCCGCACAAAGAAACCTTCCATAGCGGAGATCAGGTTAGCCTGCTCGGCAGTACCAATACCATTTACAAAACTTTCGTAGTGGCCATTCGCCGATAAGGTATATAAAGCCGCGCCCATACCCGTTGGTACCTGCACTTGCCGCCAGTCTAAGGAGGATGTGTACGGGTTACCCAATAAATGCCAACCCGCTTTTAAATCGTTTGCACGGGATAAACCACTTACCTTTACCGGTTTATTTTGCAAATTACCTCTGAGCGACATTATACCATCTTCTAAACTGTTAATCCGGAAGCCTTGACCCGCAGCAAGTTTTTGGTTTAGATCATCTGCTTTTAGCCAAATATTCTGGTTTGCGGCTGCATCCGAATTAGCATAAAAATAAATTTCAGGGGTAATCTGATTTTCTTCGACACCAGCTTTGTGTAAAGTAGGCAGGCTTGCATCAGTAAAAGGAGACGCAACTAAACGGTAATTACCGGCTTTAGCCGTAGCGCTTGCCATTGATTTTTGTACTGTAACCGCGCCTATTATTTTGCCTTCCCCCAAGTTCTCGATTAGCACGCCACCCGCCGGGTTGGCAGTTAAAGTTACCTCGTGCCCATTGGTAATTAAATCGCCGTTTAAAACTAATTTATTTTTAACCAGCAAAGGACCTTCCAGCTTTACTCCGGCCGCACCTACCGTAAAGTTTTCAAGGGCTAACGTTTGGGTACTGCCCACTACCTGCTGTTGCTGACCGGTAAAAGCCACTTGGCCACTACCGGAGTTTACCACAGTGCCATTGTTTTTTAAATCGCCGGCAATTTGCAGGTTACCGCTTTTAATTTCCAGGCTGGCGCCTTCGGCCACCGCAATATTACCCACAGCCTGGTCTGAAGTAATAACCGGGGTGTTGGGGGTACCGGCCGGAATAACCACATCGTTGACCGAACTAGGCACTATTTCTTCCCGCCAGTTGGTAGCCATGGCCCATTCTGAAGAAGTTGTACCGGACCAGGTAATCTGGTTTTCGACCGGTGCCGGCACGCCTACGTACCGGGTATCCTCGGTATTTTGGCTGTAAATATTATCCTGAATACTGCCGGAACCAATAGGTGAGTTGCCGCGACCAAAATATTCATCGGCCAGGTTGCTTTGGTCGCCGTCGGTAGCAGCATTGGGGCTGTAAGGTAAATGCCCCCCTTGCAATTGCGTTGCCACATCGCAGTCGGTAATGGTGTTGCCCTGCACAGTCATGTTTTGGCCTTCTACCACAATCCCAAATCCATCGCTGGTACTAACTTGGCGGTAACCGCTTATGGTATTTTGTTTAATTATCACACCTTGCGGCACATCCGGATTATCTGCGGTCCAGCTACGGCGGTATACCGCAATGCCCGCTAAGTCGCGGAGTTCAGTAGCGGCAACTGGCTGGGTTAATGCTACTTGGTTGCCGGTAATTAAAATACTACCGTCGCCGGACTCCTGACCCGAGCCATTGGGTAATTTTATTTCCATACCAAAGCGGCCGTTGTTTAAGACCGTATTACCCGACACCAGGTTGGCCCCGGCCCCACCCGATAAACCTACCAGCGATATGCCAGAATCTTTGTTATTTTCTACAATATTATTAGAAATGGTTACGCCCGATGCCGTCCCATCCTGCAGTTCCAGGCCCGCAACGGTGTTGTACTTAACAATACAATTAGTAATAGTAATATTTTCTTTCCGGCCGTTCCAGATCACAATGCCGCGGGTGCCGTTATACTGGGCATCAATATTTTCTAAATTAACGTGTGCAATGGGTCCGTTTAAGTGAATACCCGCCTCGGCACTGCTGCTGCCGATGTTATAATATACCTGCACCCCTTGTATGGAAAGATGATTGTTCTGGCCCTGCCCATAAATGCCGCTCCCGTTGCCAAAGCGCTGTACCCGCAAATTTTTAATAGTAATGTTTTCTACGCCGGGCGCCAGACTAATACCCCGACCATCCAGATTAGGTGCATCGCCGGTAATAATGGTATGTACAGCGGGGTCGGTGCCAGCGCCGGCTCCCTGTAAGGTAATGCTTTTAGAGATAACTGCTTGTTGATTGTAAGTACCAGGAGCCAGCCAGATAACATCGCCGGGCTCGGCGGCGGCTACCGCATAATTAATAGATGCACAAGGGCTACCCACCGGGCAATTACCCGTATCTGTACCGGCCGACGACACATACCGATTGGTTTGCGCTTCTGCTACCTGCACCCCACCCCACGCCAAAACCATCAGCAATACAGCTTTATACTTAGGTAAAGATTTATTCATAAAATATAATTTGAGCTACTAAACAGAAAATTATTTTAGTGCCACTTAGGAGAGTAACAAAACTTAAATGACAAAATAAAATTAAAGGATAGTTTTAAATTTTAAAAGCATTTATAATATTATTTTTTCAATAACCGTAAAATAGTTATTATATCTGTTTTATAATTATTTTAAATATAATTTTAAAAGTATTATTTATGCTTAAATGAATCAAGCACTCGTAAAGTATATAAAACACCATTAAATTGATTTAAAAGGAATATTTTATTAAAATAAATTTATTATTCGTACTAATAACACAATTATCAAAATTACACTTTACTAATCACATACAAACCTGTTAGCATAATACCAATTATAATATTTATATAAACTTACCAGTATAAATTATATCGAGTCACTTTAAATTATTCAATAATCAGAATGGACGGCAACAAGCTAATTTAATACAACTACATTTCAAAAATTTGGAGTCTCACCCCTATTGTGCAATTATTTATCATGAATAGATAAGCAGTAGATTAGCCGTTCGGCCGTTTAGTAGCTGAATTCACTTAAGTAAATGGGCCGGAAATATTATATAGAAATTAAGCTTTTAAGAATTCCTGGAGTTTTTCAGAAAAGGCTGCCGGATCAATGGTAAAATTTAATTTATTATCGGATGCGGAACCGAGTAGGTAGTGGTAAAAATGCCCCAAAGATTTGGCGGCTAAAAAATAATGCGGTTTTACTACATCGGCGGCCTGTAATTCCAGCACCGCGCAATTTTTAGCAAATAGTATATTGGTAAGTCCGGCACCGTGCGGGGCAATTACGTGCGTAGCGCCGTAAAACAATTGCACCTGCTCCTGGTACGATAAATCTTCGGCGTAAACAATTTTAAAATTATTTTGGGCTAATATCGGCAGCAACTCTCTTTCGTTCTGGAGTTTTCTTTTAGAGGCTTTGCCTCGGCTAATGTACAACCGCGTTGCCGACTGGGTTACATTTAACACGTTGTAGCCCTGCCAGATTTTATTCCGCATAAAATTAATTACCGGTTCTGGCAAATAGCCGCTGTTGTGGTTGGTTATAAACGAGGGCAAGATAAACTGCTCTACGTGCCATTTCTCATTTTTTGAGATATACACCAGCTTAAAGTGGGGCAAATCCTTTAAAATAAATTGCAGCGTTTGCCGCTGAAAATCCGGCAAATCGACGTTTACAATTACCTGAATATTTTGTGTAACCATTTTGGCGAGTAAATACAGGCGCGGCAAGCAATCGAAAAACCAATGAAAATTACTGCTTTGGGCCCAGGGCAAATGTATAATAGAAGTATATACGCCTTTTTTGGAGCGACTCCACATCCAGGCTGGGCTCCGGTAAGCCGGAGAAATACTTAGCCGTAAATGGTCGTAAACCGATTCGGAGATAATTTTATTCTGCCGCACCACTGCTCCCGAATTGCCCAAAAAAGTAACATTGCTTAGTTGGGCCAGGTACATGGGTTTGGGCCGGTACCCCCGCGCATAATCCGGATTAAAATGAAACGATTGCGCACTTAGCTTTAAAAACGCTGCTTCTGGCTCCGAAAATAAAATCACCTCTGGTTCCTGGTACCCGATTTTAGCGTGCCGGTTCAGGTTATCTGGCCAGTAATAATAATTCAGCAACGAAAATAATTTAAAAGCTATTTTTTTTAAAACCATACTGGCTTTGCTATTTAGGCTTAAAAGTAGAACAGATAATTATAAACCAAAAATTTATTCTCTTGAGAGTTGGCGCTTTCTGTTGTACTTACTCCGGCAAACCTCTTATCTTTACCTGATTTTTCGAGAATAAAATATCTACCGGTTAGTTTAAGTTTTACTTAAATAATTTACCGGAAAGTTTAAACCTGTTTTCACGATTTATTTAATGCAGTTAGACCTTAATAATACTTCTATATTGGTTACGGGCGGTACAGGCTCGTTTGGCAAAAGATTTGTAAAAACCATTTTAGAGCGCTACCCGCAGGTAAAGCGGTTGGTTATTTACTCCCGCGACGAGTTAAAGCAGTTCGAAATGGCCCAGCAATTTCCGCAAAGTAAATACAAAGCCATCCGGTTTTTTATTGGCGATGTACGCGATGGAGAACGCCTGCGCCGGGCTTGCGAAAATATTGATGTAATTGTGCATGCGGCAGCTTTAAAGCAAGTACCGGCCGCCGAGTACAACCCCATGGAGTGTATTAAAACAAATATTTTTGGGGCCGAAAACGTAATAAATGCCGCCTTGGATTGCGGGGTAAAAAAGGTGGTAGCCTTGTCTACGGATAAAGCGGCTGCGCCCATAAATTTATACGGCGCTACTAAACTTTGCTCCGATAAATTATTTGTGGCCGCCAACAACATGAAAGGCAGCCGCGATTTAGCTTTTTCGGTGGTGCGCTACGGCAACGTTATTGGCTCGCGGGGCTCGGTGGTGCCTTTTTTCCTGGATAAACGCCACGATGGCATGCTGCCCATTACCCACCCCGACATGACCCGCTTTAATATTTCTTTAGACGAAGGCGTAGATTTGGTTTTGCATGCCCTACAGTTTGCTTGGGGCGGCGAAATATTTGTACCCAAAATTCCTTCTTTTAAAATAACCGATTTAGCCGAAGCCATCGCGCCGCAGGCAAAGCAAGAAGTGGTAGGCATCCGGCCCGGCGAAAAGCTCCACGAAGAAATGATAACCGAAACCGATTCGTTTAGCACCGTAGAACTAGAAAAGTATTACGTTATTTTGCCTGCCACACCTTTCCGCTGGTCTCACGATGAATTTCTGGCAGCCTTCAACGGCCGCAAAGTAGAACCTGGCTTCCGGTATAATTCCCAATCGAACGATTCATGGTTGAACCCCGAACAATTACGGGAATTAATTCGCCTTCACGTTGATCCGGATTTTAGTGTTTAATCAATTTAGTTATTAATTATTTGATATAATGGCCGCAATACAAAAGTTGCGGCCATTTCATTTTCACGCTCCCGGTTAAAGTAAACGGTCAGTCTGTTTATTCCCGTTTAAATTAATTTTACCTTTGCTTCACTAGGCTACCACTAAGTTTAAAATTAAAGTTTACCCATGCATCCCATTCCCTACGGCCGGCAGTTAATTACAGAAGAAGATATACAAGCGGTAACGGCCACCTTGCAATCTGATTTTCTGACGCAAGGGCCCAAAGTAAAAGAATTTGAAACCCGGTTCTCTGAGTACATTGGTAGTAAATATGCGGTAGCGGTGGCAAACGGTACCGCGGCCTTGCATTTGTGTGCACTGGCTTTAGGGGTTAACGAAAATAGCCGGGTTATTACCACTCCTATTACATTTGCGGCCTCGGCTAATTGTGTGCGTTATTGTGGCGGTCAGGTGTGGTTTGCCGATATTGATGCCGAAACGGGTCTGCTGGATATAAATAAAGTACGGGCCTTACTCGAAAGTAAACCCAAAGGTTATTTCACCGGCCTTATTCCGGTTGATTTTGCCGGTTACCCCATTCAACTGGAAGCTTTCCGGGCCCTGGCCGATGAATATGATTTATGGATAATTGAAGATGCCTGCCATGCTCCGGGCGCTGCCTTTATTGATAATACCGGAAAAAGCCAGCGCAGTGGTAACGGCTTGTTTGCCGATTTGGCGATATTTTCTTTTCACCCGGTAAAACACATTGCCACCGGCGAGGGCGGCATGATTACTACCAACAACCCGGAGCTTTACCAAAAATTATTAATGCTCCGGACGCATGGCATTACCAAAGACCCAGGTTTACTACACGAAAACCACGGCGGCTGGTATTACGAAATGCAGGAACTGGGTTATAATTACCGCATGCCCGATATTCTGGCGGCCTTAGGTATTTCGCAACTAAACCGGGCCGATGCCGCTTTAGCCCGGCGCCGGGAATTAGCACAACGCTATGATGCTGCCTTTAAAAACCTGAATGGTCTTCAAATATTAAATCCGCTAGCGAACAAAACAGGTACACCCGAAACTTTTGTTCATGCCTACCACCTGTACGTTATCCTGGTTGATAACCGAAAAAATCTGTATGATTTTTTACAGCAAAATAATATTTTAGCCCAGGTACATTACATTCCGGTACCCCACATGCCTTATTACCGACAATCCGGAACCAACCTGGGCAGTTATCCGCTAGCCGAAGCTTATTATAAACGTTGCCTCAGCTTGCCCCTGTACCCTAGTTTAAGCAACGAGGAGCAGGATTATGTTATCCTTAAAGTAAAAGAATGGCTGGCGCAGGAAATAAAATAGCCCTGGGTACGGTACAGTTTGGCTTACCTTATGGCATTAGCAACCAACGCGGTCAGGTACCACCAACAGAAGTTTGCGCTATTCTGGATTATTGCCAACAACAGAATTTAAATTTTATTGATACGGCAGCCGCTTACGGTACTAGCGAAGAAGTTATAGGCAATTGCTTAGCGGCCCAACCGGCTAATTTTAATATTATTTCTAAACTATCACCCAATAGTCAGCCGGGGCAGGTTGCGGCAATGGTTTCTCAATCGTTACAGCACTTAAAGCAAAAGCGCCTGTACGGCTACTTGTACCACGATTTTAAAACGTACCAGCAATACCCCGCAACTTTAGACGAACTGCTAAAATTAAAAGAAGCCAACCAGATTACTCATATTGGTTTTTCGTTGTATTACCCGCACCAGTTAGAACTATTATTAACAGAAAATATTCCCTGCGACCTGATACAAATACCATTCAATTTGCTCGACCAGCGGTTTGCCTATTTATTTCCTATCTTGGAGAAAAAAAATATTCAGGTGCACGTGCGTTCTGTGTTTTTGCAAGGACTTTTACTCACACCACCAGAAGTAATATCACCCTATTTTAAACCTATATTACCGGTTGTAGAGCAAATCCGGAATATGGGCCTGCAGCATAATATTTCTTTACCCCATTTGGCCTTGGGATTTACTCATTCTTTTTCAGCGGTAAATAAACTGGTAATTGGGGTTACGGGTTTACCCGATTTAATATCTAACCTAGCTTATACTAAATATTTAAAGGTCGTAGAACCCCTGCTACCGGAACTTAAAAGTTTAGGTATTACCGACGAAGCCTTTTTATTACCCTTTAACTGGAAAACAAATTAATGCAGAACCCTTTTTCTTTAGGTGGCAAAGTAATATTAATTACCGGTGGCTACGGCTATCTGGGCCGGGCCATTACGGCTGGTCTGCTGGAAAACGGTGCCCAGGTAGTGGTATTGGGCCGGAGTATAGAAAAATTTAACGCTGCCTTTCCGGCCGTTCCCTCCGAATTATTTTTTCAGGTTGCCGATGTAAGCAGCACCGAATCGGTTAAAGAGGCTTTTGCGCAGGTTTATGATAAATTTGGCCAACTGGATGGGCTAATTAACAACGCCTATTATTCGCAGGGGCAAAATCCGTTGGCTTTAACCGATGCCGAATTTGCCTTAGGCCTCGATGGTAATTTGGGAGCAACGTACCGTTGCATCCGTGAAGTAGTACCTTATATGCAAAACCAACAGGCCGGCCGCATTATTAATGTATCTTCGATGTACGGGATGGTTTCGCCGGATTTTAGCGTGTACCAGGATCATCCTAAGAGTTTAAATCCGCCGCATTACGGAGCCGCCAAAGCGGGTGTTTTGCAACTGACCCGATATTTCGCCTGCTATTTAGGCCAAGATAATATTCTGGTAAATGCGGTTACGCCGGGGCCATTCCCGAGCGAAGCCGTACAGGAAAATATAGGTTTTATTAGAAATCTGGAGAAAAAATCACCTTTGGGCCGCATTGGTAAACCCGAAGATTTAAAAGGCGTTTTTGTTTTACTTTGTTCAGAGTTATCTAATTACATAACCGGGCAAAATTTTGTGGTAGACGGAGGCTGGACGGCATGGTAGAAAATAAAATAGGCTTTATTATTCAGGCTCGATTAAATTCATCGCGGCTGCCCAACAAAGTGTTGCTGCCCCTGCCCTACGGCTCAGACCAAACTTTGCTGGACCAAATAATATTGAGGGCAAAAAAAAGTAGCTTAAACCCCGCGATAATTATTGCCACTTCTACAAACCCCGAAAACGCCGAGCTGGCCAAAACTGCTTTTAAAAACCAGGTGGAATTTTACCAGGGCTCCGAAGAAGATGTATTAGGCCGTTTTTACGAAGCCGCCCAAAAATTTGAATTAGATACCATTGTTCGGCTCACCGCCGATAATCCTTTTATAGATGCCGCGGTTATAGATGCTGCGCTTAACGCCCACCTTACGCAGAACAATAGCTATACCGTTACCACCGGTTTACCTTTAGGCACCAACATAGAAGTTTTTAGTTACGCAGCTTTAAGCCAAGCGCAACAGGCGGCCATTTTGCCGGAGCACCGCGAACACGTAACGCCTTATCTGAAGCAACACCCGGAGTTATTTCGGTTGAACACTTTATCTTTACAAAACCAGGGTTTAGGCGAAGAAAGCTGGCGTTTAACCGTCGATAATCCATCAGATTATGCTTTGGCCAGTTTAATTTATTATCTGCTTTACCCAACCACTTCGGATTTTAGCCTGAAACAAGTGGCAGAACTAATCCAACAGCAGCCCTGGATTTTAGATATTAACCAGCACAACTTTCAAAAAAAAATATTTCCGGATTTAGTTAGTGAATTAAAAGCCGCCATTATCTTATTAACCCAAAACGAATTAAACCGGGCGGCCGCGTTGCTGGCTAAACAATTAAACTAAATTTATGCGCATAATTTTACGCGCCGATGGGAACAGCCAAATTGGATTAGGCCATGTAATGCGTTTACTGGCGCTGGCCGAAATGCTGCAGCCGGACTTTAAACTGTTTTTTGCCGTACAAAACCCCAGTCCGGCCCTAGTTAATTTAATTAAGAACCACAATATTCAGCTAATAGATTTACCAACTACGGCAAATTTTTTAGCCGAAGCCGCCTGGCTAAAACAACACATTTTACAACCTACCGATGTATTGGTTCTGGACGGTTATAATTTTAATACCCCGTACCAGTCCTATATAAAACCGCTCATCGCCAAATTATTTTGCCTCGATGATATTCATATTTTTCCGTTTGTAGCCGATGTGGTTATAAACCCGGCCGGAGGCGTTTTAGCTACCGAGTACCAATTAGCCCCTTCTACCCAACTATACACCGGGCCTGATTATGCTTTGCTGCGGCAACCCTTTTTAGAAGCGGCCGCCAGTAAAAGAAACGTAAAAAAGGTACAGCGCATTTTTATAAACCTGGGTGGTGCCGATCCGCAGAACCACACCTACCAAATATTAACAGAAATTAGCCAGGCTTTACCTAAGCTGCAACTGGAGGTGGTTGTGGGAAGCGCCTACCAGGGATTACCTACTTTACAAAATTTTATAGACCAAAATAAATCGACCAACATAAACCTGCACCAATCTCTAAGTGCCGAGCATATTTGTGCGCTTATGCAAAGCTGCGATGCTGCCATTTGTCCGCCGAGCACAGTTGCTTACGAGTGGTGCTGCATTGGCGGGCTCTTGTTTTTAATCCGTACGGCTGATAACCAGGTAAACCTGGAAAAATTTTTACTAGAGGAAAAACTGGCATTTTCTTATGCACAATTACTTGCAATTCTGTCGCATCCGGCTTTACCAGCTTTAATTAAAACCCAAATAAACAACCAGCACCAATATTTTCATGGGCAAAGCAGGAGTAAATGGCGAACCTTATTTTTTAAACAAGTTCTGCCGCTTTGGCTCCGGCTAAGGCCGGCTACTGAAGCGGATTGCGATATACTTTTTAATTGGATAAACGAACCCGAGGTAAGAAAATTTTCCATCAACCCGGCACCTATTCCGCGTGAGATTCATATAAGTTGGTTCCGGAAAAAGATCCTCGACAAAAATTCGTTTATCTTTATAGCCGAATTGGGAGACGAACCTGTGGGTATGATCCGGTACGATGTAACCGAAAATGAAGCCCTGCTTAGTTATTTGCTGGATATAAATTACCGGGGTAAAGGTTTGGGCACCGCTTTGCTGCAGGCCGGCACCCAGGCGTTTATTGGGGCCGCCACCGGAAAAGCTTTTAAAATAAGTGGATTGGTACAAAAAAATAACCTGGCCTCGATAAAAGCTTTTGAAAGAGCCGGTTTTTACCAGGAGGCTTATACCAATGCCCAGCATCCCAATTTAATAAAATTCAGCCAGAACTTGCCGCAGGGCAACGGAACAGAACATAAGCATGAACGACATTAAGATAGGTGATTTTTTGATTGGACCCGGGCACAAGCCCTTTATTATTGCCGAGATGTCGGGCAACCATAACCAATCATTAGAACGGGCTTTGGCCATTGTAGATGCCGCCGCCGATGCCGGTGCCCACGCCATAAAGTTGCAAACCTACACTGCCGATACCATGACCATGCCAGGCGCTTACACCATTGTGGACCAAGACTCGTTGTGGCAGGGCCGGGAACTATACGATTTGTACCAGGAAGCTTACACCCCCTGGGAATGGCACGCGCCGCTTTTTGAACGCGCCCGGCAAAGGAACATGATCCCCTTTAGCTCACCTTTCGACGAGTCGGCGGTAGATTTCCTGGAAACTTTAAAGGTGCCGGTTTACAAAATAGCCTCTTTCGAAAATACCGATTTACCTTTACTAAAGAAAGTAGCTGCCACAGGCAAACCCGTTATTATGTCTACGGGGGTTGCTACAGCAGCCGATATCGACGAAGGTGTCCGGACATTACGCGCCTGGGGCTGCCAGGAACTAATATTGCTCAAATGCACCAGCACTTACCCGGCTACACCCGAAAATACCCATTTGCGCACCATTCCGCATTTAGCCCAATTATTTGGGGTACAAGTA
>NZ_JBMQUD010000038.1:0-77405 GCF_057359045.1 Adhaeribacter sp. | reverse complement strand
TGTCGATGTGGTGGAACAGGTTCTCGTTCATGAACGTCACGTAGCTTTGCGGCGCGGTGGGTTGCATGGGATAGTACTCGTCCAGGTTAAAGGTAATCACGTTGCGGAAGCTCAGGCCTTCTTCCCGGTGCAGCCGCACCAACTCAGCGTACACGCCTACCGGCGTAGCTCCTGTGGCTAAGCCCAGAATGGTCATCTGGCCTTTTTGCTGCTTGCTGGTTATCAGGTTTGCAATACGCCTCGCTACAGTTTTAGAGGCTTCTTCCTGGTTGGAATAAATAGTTACCGGTAATTTCTCGAACCGGGTTTCTTCTAAAAGATTTAATCGGGACATAGTTTATTTTGCGTTAAACGCCCTTGGGAGGTAGATTTTTCTTTGGGTAAAATTTGTTCTAGGTAATTAAAAAATAAGTGTGGTCAGTTAAAACAAGGAATCACCGGCCCGGCACTTTTATAATCGAATATCAGAAGCTACCTGCAAAGGGCGGCTATCGTCTATCAGATCAAGATATTCTTCGAATATATTCTCCATTACTATGGCCACTGAACCCAATATACCGGCATCTGGACCAATATCTGATAAACAAATACTTGTTTTCTCGCGCAGTTGCGCCATACAGTAAGTATTAATGGAATATTGAATAGGAGTGGTAATATATTGCTTGGCTTCTGCAATTTTACCACCCAGTATAATCAGTTCGGGGTTTAATAACTGAATTAAAATGGCTATGCCTTTACCCAGGTTTATACCAATCTGCGACAAAATATTAATAGCGTACTGGTCGCCGCGGTTGGCTGCATCAATTACCAATTGGGGTTCAATTTTATCTACTTCCCTATCCGACAAGGCATTTAAAATAGACCTTTGGCCGGATTTGATACCGTCTTTCGCCATTTTAGCCAGTGCAATACCCGAAGCAACGGTTTCGAGGCAGCCCCGCTTGCCACAATAACACAAATCGCCGTCGTTTACCAATGGAATATGGCCAAATTCGCCGGCAAACCCCGAGGTTCCGTTGCGCAGCTTGCCATCCATAATAATGCCGAGGCCGATGCCCCAGTCCATTGATAACACCAACACATCTTTTTTGCCGTGGGCTAAACCAAAACGGTATTCGGCCAGGGTGGCACTTTTTACGTCGTTCTGGATGTAAACGGGTTTTTTAAACTTACTGGCTAATATTTGTTGTAAAGAGCTTGCTCCCGTTTCGGTGAGCAGATAGGTATAATTGCTACCTTCTTTAGAAGATACCAGGCCCGGCATACTAATGCCAATGCCCATGAGTTTATCGGCATTTATACCCGACGAAACAATAAGGTTATGCGCTTTTTCGTAAAGCTGATCTACAGCACTTAAATCATCGGAAATGCGGATCGGGTATGTTTGCGTGCCTACAATATTGTTGTTATTGTTATCAAACAGCGCCATGCGGGTTTCAAACCGCTCCATGTTGATGCTCAAAACAAATAAAGAATTATCGCGCAGACCATAAAGATCGGGCTTGCGCCCGCCTACAGAATTTCCTCTTCCCTGCTTTTCTACCAGACCTTCGGCTATTAATTCGTTTATTAGCCCCATGGCTGTAGGCGAACTAATGCTAAAACGATTACAGATATCCGTATTAGACTTGGCACCTTTTACATATAAATGTTTAATTATTTTTATTTTTAAAAGGTGTTTTTTTTTATCAATATTGTTTAACTTTTGGATGTGGGCGTCTTCCAGCAGCAACGTACTCATATATTACTCATCAATTTACAACCTAAAGAAGAGACTTCTTTTCTGCAATTCCTAGCACTTCTTTAATTTTTTATTAAAAGTATATAAAGTTAATTAATTTTTTTATTTAAACAGAAATTCACATGTTCTGATATTAACTTATATAAATAATAAGCAGGCCATAAATATGATGAACGGTTAGGAAATATCACCTCCGACAGATTGATTTCTTATAATAGAAGGAGCTAAAAACATTACTATAGCTTTGGTCAAAAAGCCTGATAATCTAAATAGTAATGTTTACCAGTTTATTATCAGCGTCTGGCAAATATTATTCTATGCCGGTTTATATCTTAATAATCAATTCTTTGGCCGACACATTTATGTTTATTGTTTAATTTTAATAGTAGCTACTACCGGCAAATGATCAGAGGCGTACTTTTCGTTTACTACTTTGTGCGTGCCTACACTAAATTTACCACCACGGTGTTTATAGGCAATAAAATCAATGGTTCTGGTGGGGTTATTTACCGGAACGGTAGGGCCGCAAGTCTGACAAGTCCGGGTAAAATGCTTATCTAAAACAGCAATCACATCGCTTTCGGGGGTAGCATTAAAATCTCCGGCTATAATAAAGGGTAAAATTTCGGTGCCCGCAATTTTGCCTATTTCTTCTATTTGTAATTGCCGGTTAACTGGGCTACTCTGGGCATCAAGGTGGGTGCTGCCAAACCGAATAGTTGTACCATCGGGTAGTTTAATCTTAGCCGTGGCCAGTACCCGGGGTTCGCCCTTGGTTTCGGGTTTGGTAGGCAAGCGGTGTACCTGCGTTTCGGTTAACGGGTATTTAGACAAAATAGCTACGCCGTAATCGCCGCCTTGGTGGTCAATAGCTTTACCGAAAAAATAGACCATCCCTAATTTTTTGGCTATTTCTTCGGCCTGGTTAAACTTACCGGAACGCTCAGTGTTAACATCTACTTCCTGCAGCGCAACCAAATCAGGGTTCTGGGCTTTAATAGTATTCGCAATGGCATCAACATCAATAAAATCTGCTCGTGAAGGCGGATTACAATGGTGTATGTTATAAGACATTACTTGCAACAGCACCTCTTTTGCGGTGCCGGGCGCAGGATTGGTTACCGGAGCCGGATCGGCTGCCTTAGGGCCATTAGAACAGGAAGCCACCAAAATGGTGGCTCCTGTAAAAAATGGTATTAGAAGTTTTTTAAACAATCTATTTTTCATATTTGTGTTAAACTACCAACCAGGGTTCTGACCTAATTTAGAGTTACGTTCTAACTGGGTGAGCGGTATTGGCCATAAATAATTTTTACTGGGATCAAAAGTCCGGCCGGTAGAGGCTACAATGTATCCGTTGGCATCTGTCCGCAAACTGGCTACGTGGGCCGGAACTGCTGCCCAAGCTGCTTTCATACCTTTTACATCTTCTGCAAGTAAAGCACCTTTTCTCCAACGCATCAAGTCAAAGTAGCGCTGCCCCTCCAAGGCCAATTCTATCCGACGCTCGCGCCGTATTTCATCCCGTATATCTAAATTATTGGCTGTTAATTCACTTAAAACCATGCGTTTCATGCCTACCCGGTCACGCAGTAAATTTATAGTTATGTCAATGTCGGCCTGGGTAAGCTTGTTTTGCTCCAGACGCGCTTCGGCAAAGGTTAATAACACTTCGGCGTAACGCAGCAAATGAATATCATTGGCATCGCGGCTAACCTGGGCAACCGTGCTGGGCTCTACATATTTTGTAAAGTAGTAGCCGGTAATGGTTACTGAGCCTCTTCTATCCGAAATAAATTTGGGGGCCTTAAAAGTAGCCGGATGATCATTATTAGTAGGAGTATCGTAATGTTCGGGACTACCATCATAACGACCACCCCAAGCTGCTCCCGGCTCCAGAATGGTTTGTATCATCCGGGGGTCGCGGTTTTTAAACACATCTTCGTAGCTGGTTTCTTTGTACAACGGCGACTTAGATATGGGTAAACCATCACTCATCAGATAATCATCTACTAAAGATTTAGTAGGATTCCAACGGGCATTTTGGTCAGGCACCTGTATTTCGCGACTCAGGTTATGCATACTTAGGTCGGCTAGGTGCGTACGAACAATAATGGATTCGCGGTTGTTATTAGTAGATAATTTACCTTTATAAGTAAACAAATCGCGGTAATTAGCCGTTGGGCCGGTGGAGGTAAATAACCGGTAAACATTTAAATCCATTACGTCTTTAGCCGCTTTCTCGGCTACATCATAACGACCGTTATAAAGTGCTACCCGGGCTTTTAAAGCCAAAGCAGCGCCTTTACTCAAACGACCCAAATTGGCACCGGTCGGAATAGCCGCTGGCAGATGCTTAGCTGCTTCGTCCAAGTCTTGCAAAATAAAGTCAACTACTTTCTCTTTCGGATCACGGGGTCCATATATTTCAGTAATATCTAAAGTAGTAGTAACTAAAGGTACATCGCCATAAAGGTTGGTTAGATAGCTATACAGTAAAGCCCGGATTACCCGTACTTCGGCGGCTAACTGCTCTTTGCGGGCGGGGTCAGCTACATTGGCTTTTTGGTAATTTTGCAGAAAAGCATTGGCCTGGCGAATACCGGCATACTGGGTGCGCCACTCAGTATTTAAAGTACCTAAATCATAGCCGAAATTACCGCTGCCAATGAGCAAAAAGTCGGTAGTTGAGGGCCACAAAGTATTGTCGCCCATGTTTTCCATATCTACTGTGCTTTTAGCCTTAATATTGGCATAAATCGCATTTGAAGCCAGCACTAATTGCTCTTCATTCGTCCAGAAAGTTTCGTCGGTAATTTCATCTAATGGCACTCTCTCCAGAAAATCGTCTTTACAGGAGCCCAGCAACATTGTACTTACTAATAAACTATATATAATATTCTTTTTCATTTTACTATTTTAAATTAATGTTTACACCAAACACATAGGTTTTAACCTGCGGATAAAAACCACCGGTGCTAACCGGAGTTTCAGGGTCGTAACCGTAGAAATAATCAGTTTTGGTAAACAGGTTATCGGCTGAAGCATACACCCGCAGGCGGCTTACTCTAAATCTTTCGGTAAGTTGTGCCGGCAAGGTATAGCCAAGCTGAATATTTTTCAGGCGCAGGTAAGAGGCATCTTCTAACCAGAATGTTGACATGCGCTGATTATAAGTTTGCTGATAGACTAACCGTGGATAGCTGGCATCTGTATTTTCTGGTGTCCAACGATCCAGATGTACCGTTTGGGGTAAGCTACCTTCGTTTATATAGGCGTGACGGGCTGCCCCGGCTAAATAACCATCAGCTTTACCTACACCTTGCAGGAAGAAGTTGAAATCAATGCCTTTCCAACCTGCATTACCTCTAAAGCCATAAGTATATCGCGGAATATAGCTACCAATTACTTTGCGATCCTTATCTAAAGTTATTTTACCATCGCCGTCTAAATCCTTATAAATTAAGTCGCCAGGGGCAACCGGATCACTTACTAAAAAAGGAAATTTAGGGGTATATTTTTTGGTAGCATCGTCATAATCAAAGTCTGATACTTGTGCAATCCGGTCTGCTACCAATCCGTAGAACGCATTATCAGGCTCACCTACAATTCTAACCTGGTCGCCGTAAACAGGCGGTGTTCCACCTAAACTGGTTATTTTGTTTTTAACATCAGAAAGGTTGAAGCTGGCACCGTAGGTAAACTCACCTTTGCGGTCGTTCCAAGACACCATCGTTTCCCAGCCTTTATTTTCTACTTTCCCTGCATTTTGCGGCGGATAGCTAGTGCCAGTTCCCAAAACATCAGGCAGCGGAATAGTTAATAAAATATCACTGGTTTTATTAACAAAATAATCGGCAGTAAAATTTAAGCGGCCATTCAGGGTAGTTAAATCAATACCAATATCTTGCTTAAGCTGGGTTTCCCATTTCAATATTGTGTTTGGCACACCCGTATAGCGGTAACCAATGGTATTGGCATTACCAATAGGCATGGTAGATACTGGACCAATTACATCTAAATAAGCAAAATCACTTACCTTATCGTTACCTTGGGTACCGTAAGAAGCCCGTATTTTACCAAATTCAATTATGTTTTTAAGACTGCTAAAGAAATTTTCTTCTGAGAATACCCAACCAAGTGAGGCAGCACTAAATAAATCCCAGCGCACATCTTTTGCAAAACGGGTAGAGCCATCGTAGCGGAAGTTAACCTCAGCTAAATATTTTTCTTTAAAACCATAATTTAATCTACCAAAAGCCGAACGAAGCGCATTTTGGGCAGCACTGCCGCTGTTAAGCTGGTTGGCTGTACCTAAATTAATATTTGCTACATCTTGCGAAACCAGATTAGTTCTGGTAGCCGTAAAGTTGTCGCCTATGTTCTCTTCTTGCGAGGCTCCAAGTAAAAGCTTAACATTATGCTTTTCTAAAAACTGCTTCTCGTATTCGGCAGTTGCAATAAAAGTCTGGTAGATATTGGTATAATCCCGAACATCTATTTTGTTCTGCGGGTTAGTTTGGTATATTAATGAATTATCTGTTGGGCTATAATAATTGATGGTTTTAGAGAAGATGGTTCTTTTGGAGTTAGACCGCACCAAACCATACTGACCTCTGATTTTAAATCCATCAAAAACATTTAACACGGCATTAATATTACCGGTAAATTCCTGAGAAGCAAAATCGTCGGTTCCACCATCGGTAGTTACTGCCACCGGATTACGCTGGCCGCCCAGGTAAGCCCAGCCACCGGTAGTAAACCTTACTGGTACCAGGGGCAATATTTGGTGAGCGGCGTAAATAGGACCAGCACCTGAACCCAAGCCTTCTGCAGCCCCCGTATAACCCCGGTCGATGTAGCCCAAGTTTGCATCAATCTGCAAGCGGTCCATAATAGTGGTATTTAAGCGGGCCCGTAAGTTGTTGCGGGTTGCTTTGTAATTATCGCCGGTTATCAGACCTCCTTCTTTTAAATACCCGTAAGAGAGGTAGTAATTAAACTCTTTAGCACCTCCGTTTAGGCTGAAGTTATGATTTTGCTGCGGTGCACTTTTCTTGTAAATTTCGTCTATCCAGTTAGTATTGGCGTAATAATTTGGGTCAGAACCGTTACGGGCAATTTCAATCTGGTCGAGGGAATAGGTTGGGTTTCGGCCGGCATTTACCTGGGCTTCGTTTAATAACTCCATATACTCCGGTGAGCCTAAAAACTTAGGCAAAGCGGTGGGTGTTTGCACCCCAAAATAGTTGGTATAAGAAATAGATGGCGTGCCACCAGATCCTTTTTTGGTAGTAATTAAAATAACCCCATTGGCACCTCGTACTCCGTAAATAGATGAAGAAGCCGCATCCTTCAGCACCGAAATACTTTCGATATCGTTCGGATTAAGCAAGTTCATATTTCCGCCGGGTACACCATCAATCACTATCAGCGGATTAGCATCACCCAATGTACCTACACCACGAATACGAATGGTATTCGCATTATTACCAGGCAATGCCGAAGAATTAACCACCGTTACCCCAGCCATTTGTCCTTGTAAACCAGAACTCACATTAGTAATTGGGCGGTTTTCTAATGTTTTAGAATCTATCTGACTAACCGCACCGGTTAAGTTAGCCTTTTTCTGAGTACCGTAACCCACTACTACTACTTCTTCCAGGGCTTTGGCATCAGTTGCCAGCTTAATATTAATAGTTGAGCGATTATTAATGGGCACTTCCTGCGTTTGGAAACCCACAAAAGATACAACTAAAGTGCTGGCGCCAGCCGGCACTTGCAAGGTGTAATTACCTTCAGCATCAGTAGCTGTACCTGAATTGGTACCTTTTACTAAAACTGTTACTCCCGGCAAATTATCACCGGTATCGCCGGTTACTTTACCGGATATGGTTTGGCCTTGCTGCGCGAATGCCATTACTCCATAACACAGCGATATTATTAACAGGATAGGCGTTCTCCAGTTAAATGTGTACTGAATAAATTTTGTCATTAGTGTAATCTTGTTTTAAGCTGCTGTATGTAAAAATTTGTAAATAGTTTTTTTGGTATTAACTGTTTAATTAGGTTTAAGCATGATATGTAAAATAAAACATAGGTAAAGTAAAAGTTTAAAATTTAGTTTAGGAGAAATAAGGAGGTTAAGGTTAAGTTAATTTTTTAGTCTAATCGTAAATCCATTAATAGCTACAATTCTCAATAGCTACTTTTTAGATAATTTTAACCTGCGTAGTATTCAGTCTTCTAAATACGATGGCGGCACCAACTAGTAAATAATTACGGAATGTTGTTATAGTTCTTAGTTGTTTCTAACAAGATTAAAGTGCTTTCAAAGCTTGTTTCGTTTGCTTCTTTAAAGAATCGAATTATTTCAATTAATTACAAATACTTTCGCAATTTTATTTTCAAATGTTTATAGTATAACTAAATATTTTACTATACACCTGATATTTTTTATAACCAATTAAAGTAAAAGCTATAAAGTTGCGTTAACACAGAATTGATTACCTACGTGTGCCCTTAACTTTTTTGATGGGTATATAGAAAAAAGATTATCCGGATTACTAAAGCCCAGCAGTTAACCTATCAGCTAAAAAGAATAGTATAATATTTAAAGAGGGCAAACAACTACAATCTTAGAAACAAAATAAGAAAGATTACCCAAATGGCGGCGGCTAAAAAATAAAGTATTTGTAATTAGTTGGGGGTAAGTTCTTCCGTAAGCCAGTTTAAGTGGTCGGTACCAATTAATAAAGTTTTATGCTTTAGCAATTCACGCCAGATGGTTCTGGTGCTATCCGGGTTAGCTTCAGATATATTCCAGAACCGAATCTTTACTTTACTTTGCCCAGCCTGCCGGTTTAATTTGTTTAGAAATTCCTTTTCGGTGACCGGCATTGTCCCACTACCGGTCCATTTAAAATAATTAGCCCAGTTACCACTAACCACCGGAAACTGCTCAGCATCTAAACCCAAAGCCAGGTCTTCAATTTTACCATCTAAGTAAACCAGGCGTTGTGGGTCGGCCAGCACCAATGCGCGCGGGTAATTACCCGTAAGAATAATTCGCACGCCTCTTTTTTTATCTGGTGCTTGCGGCGTTACAAGTAAAGCTCTGTATTTTTCCAGGAGCGGTACCAGTTGGGCGTAAGTGGCCGGGCCGTCGGTTTTAAAATCGATATACAGATACAAAATACCTGACCGGCGATAAAGCTTTTTCTCTTTTTGTAAAATAGTTTGGAGAGGTGCCAAGTACAGGCGTTCTAACGTCCGGTCAGGCTGCAACTCTTCGGCACTATGCCCAACGAGCAGCGTACCATTACTCAAAAAAACGTCGGCCTCAACGCTTTTAAATCCTAATTGCAAAGCATCTATTAAAGGGTTGGTACGCCAATAGTCGTTATGCGAATGCCCTTGCTCCAGCGGCTTAGCCAAATGTATCTTTTGCCCCAGAACCGGATCTGCTGCTTTTAACAGGCAAATAAGCGTTAATACAGAAAGCTTAAAGCAATGGCATTTTAAGGCGTAAGCCATTGAATCATAATAATTTTTAGCAACTTGGCTTAGCAGCATTATTTTAAATTTAAAGAGGCTAAATTACATATTTTATTTAATGGGAATAAGGCAAAGTTTTGGAAAGCGCTTACCCCTTAACCCAAAATATTTATTCTACTATTTATTTCAACCTTTATACCTATTCTTGCATTTAACCAGCACTCATTAAAATCGAATAAATATATTATTAACAATATTCATAATTCAGCCTTATTCCCGCATAATTATATTTTTACTATAAGCCAATCCAATAGTTCAGTTAACCGGCTTAATATAACCCTCCAGTAGCCGCAATCTGGCTTAACAATGCTCTAAAAGCATTATCTAAATTAATTTTATTTAATTATTCCAATATTTACTTACCTAAAAATAGGTTTTTTATGTTTTCATAAACTTTATTTTGTGCAACTTATTGCAAAATATTTTTTTTGTATATACCTTGCTTTAATTCTAATAAAAACCGCTTTTAAGTCACTTTATAGCTATACAATATTAGAATATTACTATTATATTAAATGCTTAAAAAAAATTTAACCATTAACACATATTGCAATAAAAATAAACCTTTTTTAAACAGCCATACACTTAATAAAATAGCACCTACATCATTTATCTTTAATAGAAAACAGCCAAAATATTTTATATGAAACACTATTACGATCCAGAAGAATTTTTTTTAGTTGGGGATAATGAAACCCGAAATATTTATGTAATCCATACCTTTTACAAAGTTCTCTTTAAATCGAATCGCCCTAACGACGAATTTCCCTGCTATTTGTATTTAGGTAGAGGCGAAATAAAAAAAGAAAACCGCATTTATGTAAAACGGGAAAAACTGGAATACGCCAAAGAATTAATTTCTAAAAAGGAATGGGCAGCGCGCGAAGGCATGAGAATAACTCATTACAGCCCTACACCTCCCTACCGGGCAGAACCGGCCCGTTAATGTTTGTTGTATAAAAAAAGCCACCCAAAGGGTGGCTTTTTTATTTAATAAGCATTTAATCAGCTAATTGGTTAAAACCATATACCAGAAGTAGCGTAAGGAAAGCAACCGGCGGCAGTGGTGGTTTGCTGCATTTTAGCCGCAACGGTTTTACTAAATATTAGAGGCTAAATTCATGGAAAAACCAATTACCCGCCAGTTGCACGGCGTAGCCGATTACAGCTATGCTGCGGTGGTTACAACCGCCCCCGAAACTTTGGGATTTACCGAATCGCAAACGGCCACTACTTTGTGCCGTGCTTTAGGAGGTGGTGCGCTGTTATACAGCCTGGCTACCCGCTACGAGTGGGGCATAGTCCGGGTATTGCCCTTTAAAACGCATTTACTCATTGATGCTGCCGCCAATGCTTTTGCCCTGGGTGCTCCCTGGATTTTTGGTTTTTCTGATAATAAAGTAGCGCGCAATACTTTCTTGGCGGCTGGCTTTACCGGCTTAACCATAACTCTACTCACCCAACCTGAAGAAATGCCGGAAGAAGCTTAAGCTTTGTTCATTTTATTGTTTAGTTCCAGATGCCGTTTACCTGCGTCAGGATAATAGGTTGCGCATCGGTAACCACAATGGTATGCTCGTGCTGGGCAACAAAACCGCCTTTATTCCCTACCAGGGTCCAGCCGTCGGCCAGGGTATTGGCTACCGTAGAATCAGTAGAAATAAAGGTTTCGATGGCAACTACAGTGTTTTTTCTAAAGCGGGCGAAATTAAAATTATCGGGATAATTGGCAATCTCATGGGGTTCTTCGTGCAAGCTGCGGCCTATGCCGTGCCCCGTAAGATTTTTAATCACTTTATACCCCGATTTTCTGGCTTCAGTTTGAATTAAACGCCCGATTTCGCTAATCCGCACCCCACCTTTTATGTTAGCTATAGCTTTTTGTAAAATGCGTTTAGACGCATCTACCAGCGGCTGGTGCCCGTGAATATCTTCGCCCAACACAAAAGAACCGCCATTATCGGCCCAATAACCATTTAACTCAGCCGATACGTCAATATTTATTAAATCGCCCAATTTTAATATTTTTTTCTCGGAAGGTATGCCGTGGGCCACCTCCTGATTAAGGCTAATACAGGTCCAACCGGGGAAATTATACGTAAGACGGGGTGCCGATTTAGCGCCTAAATTTTGTAATAGCTTCCCGCCAAACTCGTCCAATTCCTGCGTTGTCATGCCGGGCTGGGCATAGTTGCGCATTTCTTTCAGGGTAAGCCCCACCACTTCGCTGATGGCCTGCATGCCAGCTAATTCTGATTCTTTACTGATTGACATAATATAATTTTACCTGTTGGTTAAAAGCGTGGCCAAAAATAAGGTTTAGCGTATACGCTTAAGCACTAATTACAGAATTTTATTTATATTGACTTATAATAAACAATTTTTTGCCCGGTTAAAATTCACTAACTGCTGGCTTGTTTCTACATTTTGGTTAATAAAAGTCCTTATTTTCTGTAATCATATTCTAATTTAAAGCATTACGGCCTCTGATGAAAAATACCAACCGCCGCCAATTCCTGGTAAAAGCCTTTTGCGCTGTTCCGGCGTTGGCTGTTGCCCAGGAATATTCGCCGCCGGCTTTAAGCCTAAATACCCAGCCCCCGTCGGCCCGGCAATTTAAAATCAGTTTAAATGCCTACTCGTTTAACCAGGCCCTGCAAAGTGGCCAGATGCGTTTAACCGACTTGCTTCAGTTTTGTGCCGACTATCATTTCGATGGGTTAGATTTAACCGCCTATTATTTTCCGGGCTACCCGGCCGTGCCCTCCGATGCGTATTTGTACGAAATTAAACGCCAGGCCTTTCGGTTAGGCCTGCCCATTAGTGGTACCGGCGTGCGCAATGATTTTACCGAACCAGATGTCGCCAAGCGCCAGGAAAGCATTACACTGGTTAAAAACTGGATTGATGCGGCCGCCAAATTGGGCGCACCGGTAATCCGGATATTTTCGGGTATTCAAAACCCGGTGGGCTACACCCGTGAGCAAATATTAACCTGGATGGTAGCCGATATAAAGACCTGCGTAGCCTACGGCAAAAGCAAAGGCGTGGTAGTAGCCATTCAGAACCATCATGATTTTATTAAAACGGCCGCCGAAACCCAAAAGATTATGGAATTGGTAAATTCTGACTGGTTTGGTTTAATTCTGGATATTGGCAGTTATCGCATGGGCAACCCATACCAGGAAATACAAAAAGTTATTCCGTATGCCGTAAGCTGGCAAATTAAAGAAGCTATTTACGAGTCGGGAAAGGAAATAAAACCGGATCTGAAGAAATTATTTGCGGTAATCCAAGCCTCGGATTACCGCGGGTATTTACCCATCGAAACCTTGGGCCCCGGCGACCCGCACGTAAAAGTACCTTTGTTTTTAAAAGAAGTAAGAGCCGCTTTAAATTTAAGCTAAACCAATATTTTTATTATTCAAGCAACTGACTTTACTTATATTTAGATTTCTAACCATAATAGTTAGCAACAATTAGCCTCAAATAAAGCAGTACTAGCTATCTAAAACCTAATATTTTAACTTTATTAACCAAAACCCACATGAAACAAGTGCTTTACGGCGGATTCTTTTTGATTGTATGTCTGTTTGCCACGGCCATGGTACAAAAAGGCAAATTGCTCTTTCCCCGAACACCCGGTATGCAAACGTATACTTTCCGGCATAGCATGAAGAAAGATGTGGCTGCTACCCTGGATACCATTAAAACGCTGGGTATTACCGAACTGGAAAGCAGCACCAACCCGGAAGGTCTAAGCCCCGAAGCTTTCCGGAAGTTGCTCGATGATCGCGGCCTCAAGTGCCCATCGGTGGGGGTGGGTTACGAAGAGTTGGTAAAAGACCCGGCCGGAGTAGCGCGTAAAGCTAAAATTATTGGGGCTAACTACGTAATGACCTCCTGGATACCGCATAAAGGCGAATTTAAGTTAGCTGATGCCCAGAAAGCCATTGCCGATTTTAACCAGGCCGGCAAAGTTTTAAAAGAAAATGGCCTTACTTTTTGTTACCACACGCACGGCTACGAATTTATTCCGTACCAGAACGGCACCCTCTTCGATTATATGGCCCAAAATACCAATCCGGAGCACGTTTCTTTTGAAATGGATATTATGTGGGTATTTCATGGCGGGGGCGATCCGGCCAAATTGTTAAATAAATACGGCTCACGCTGGAAATTAATGCACCTGAAAGACTTGCGCAAAGGCGTAAAAGGCGATTTTACCGGCGGCACTTCCGTAGAAAATGATGTAGCCTTGGGCACGGGTCAATTAAATATTCCGGCCATTTTAAAAGCAGCGCAAAAAGCCGGCGTTAAACATTATTTTATCGAAGACGAAAGCTCCAGTTTCCGGAAACAAGTACCCCAAACCATGGCTTACTTAAAAAGCCTGAAAGAATAGGCGGAAAAACTAAATCCTGTCGCCAGCGTCTTGCTGGTGACTTTATTCTTCCGGCCTCTGGCCGCAGCGTATGTAAATATTTTTTTCTGCCCGGTTATTTATATCGGCCAGGGGCCAGAGAAAAATAGACCCGAGCGTGGATGCGCGCGCCATTAAAAGCTTTTCGCCAGAAAAAAGCATCTGATTTTATGTGAGACCAATTGTTGACTTACTTTACCTGCGCTGTGGTAACGTAAAAATTATTATCTAATTTAAGGTTGGTTTTACCGGTTACCGAAGCCGCTTGTTGCCAGGCAGTAGTTGGTTGCAACCAAGTTTCTTTATCGTTTAAGAATACTTTTACGGGCATATTAAACCCTGCTACTACGTTGTTCCAGCGGTACTGGAGCTTATTGTCTTTTAGCTGATACTCCAGCACCGGTATTCGTACATCGCGCAGGTATTGGTTAAAAAAAGTAGTTAAATCGTGGCCGGTGTGTTTACTTAAATATTGTTCTATTTGCTGCGTAGTTACGGTTTGGTGGTAAAAATCTTTGTTTAAGCCCCGCAATATTTGCCGCCATTTATCATCGTTATTAATAATCTGGCGCAGGGTGTGCAGCATGTTGGCGCCTTTGTAATACATATCGCCGGAGCCGCTGTAGTTTACGTTATACAAACCAATAATGGATCCGTCGTTCTGAATGTTGGCGCGGGTACCAATTACGTATTCGGCCGAGGCTTTTTTACCATAATAATAATCCAGAAATAAGTTTTCGGAATAGGCCGTAAAACTCTCGTGAATCCACATATCAGCCACATCTTTATAGGTAATATTATTCGCAAACCACTCGTGCCCCGATTCGTGCACAATAATAAAATCGAATTTTAAACCCCACCCGGTTTTACTTAAATCTTTGCCCAGGTAACCGTTCTGGTATTTATTGCCGTACGTAACCGAACTCTGGTGCTCCATACCCAAATAAGGCACTTCTACCAGTTTGTAGCTATCTTCGTAAAACGGGTACGGTCCAAACCAGTGCTCAAAAGCTTTTAACATGCGCGGCACTTCTGCAAACTGCTTTTTGGCTTTCGTTAAATTATCGCGCAGCACATAATAGTCACAATCGAGGATACCTTTTTCGCCGGCAAATTTTTCGGAGAAGTGCACGTAATCGCCAATATTAATATTTACGCCGTAGTTGTTGATGGGGTTGGTTACCGCCCAGTGGTAGGTTTTGGTGCCGTCCGGGTTTTGCACGGTTTTGCGTAAGCGCCCGTTCGAAACATCCATTAAATTTTGCGGTACCGTCACGCTAATCTGCATACTGTCGGGCTCGTCGTACATGTGGTCTTTGCAGGGCCACCACAAGCTGGCACCATCGCCCTGCACGCTGGTAGCTATAAATGGGTTCCCTTTGGCATCTCGGCGCCACGTAACGCCCCCACTCCAGGGCGGATTTTTACTCACCCGGGGTTTGCCGCCGTAGTAAATTTCTACTTTTTGCGAACTGCCCGGTTGCTGCTTTTGAGTAAGCTTTAGAAAATAAACATTGCCCTCGCGGTTAAACATTACCGGCTGATTATTTTGCATTATTTTTTCGATGCGCATGGGTTCCTGCAAATCTATTTGCATGGTTTGGTGGGGCTGCAACACGCGGTATTGCACGGTATTTACCCCCCGGATGGTGCTATCAGTAGGGTTTACCCGAATATTTAAATGGTAATGCTGTAAATCCCACCAAGCCCGTTCGGGGGTAATGGCGCCGCGCAAAGTATCTTGGCGGGTAAACTGCGGTTGCTGCGCCTGTACGTTACCAGCTTGCGCAAGAAGCACCACCCCAATTACCCAGATTAAAATTTTATTTATTAATTTCTGATAAAAGCTCATGCAAAAATAATATAACGTAAAATTCATCCTTAAATTTCTGGTTTTTAAAAGCCAAAACCAATTTACAAGCGGGTTTATAAATCTTTTAATTCTTGGTTTAAGTTTGCGCGGGCTTGCTGTTCGTATTGCTTCTGAAAATAGTCGGTTTTGTAAATAGTATCGAGTTGCAGAAAATAACTTAAAACTTTCCGACGGCCGGGTTTATACACCAAATCCGGAAAAATATGGTACTCCAGCCTTACCTGCGCCGCATACCCGGCATAAATATCCCAAGGCTGCCCCAGAATAGCTAAATCAGCATCGGTAAACCAATTGGTGTCGGCATCGGCAGCAACCTGGTGGCCTTGGGTAGCCAATATATGCGCTTTGCAACGGGTAATTTGGGCCGGTGGCACGCCCAGTTTGGCTAAATATTCGGCTGCCAGCGCGGCACTGCGGGCTTCGTTGTCTTGTTTGATTGGGTTATACACCAAATCGTGGTAAAAAACAGCAAATTGCACCGCATCCCAATCCGAGATTAAATGCTGCACTGGGTTTAACTGGTGGAGCAGGCTTTGCAGGTGCGCTAACGTATGGTAATGCCGCCCTTTTTCAGAATACGCCTCCCAGATTTCGGCCCAAAGCTGTTCGGCAAGCGCGGTATTATCGGTATATTTTTGGGCTAATGTTTTAAAGGTTTGTTCCAGCACCGGCGGTATACATTAAGTTTTAAATGAATAAGGCTTTGCTCTGGCTTACTTAATATATTTAAGCCCAAGCCCAAAAGATAAATATATTACCAATACTGTGCCGTAAAGAAACAATTTAAGATTAGCTGGTTACAAAATAAAGGCACCATTTTGCCTAAAACTTATCCCAATTAAACAAATTCAGCCGTTACTTACGTACACCTTTATTCATTAATTCTTTCGCTTATGGATTTTTTGCGGCGTTACTGGAAAACCGGACTCATCTTTGTTTCTCTTTTAGGTACCGTAAACCTGTGTAGTCAGCAAATTGCCGAAGCGCCAACTGCGCCCAAACCTTATGGGTCTTACCCGCTGCCCGATGCCATGTCGTTTGCCGGTGAACCGGTGCCCTTACACATACCGGATGTAGCCGAACGCCTCGACCGCGAACTACAAGCCAACGCTTATTTCCACTCCAATACCATTATGGCGCTAAAGCGCCTGAACCGCTTTATGCCGGAACTGGAAAAGCACCTGCAGGAAAACAAGCTGCACCCCGATTTTAAATATCTGGTAATGGCCGAAAGTTTGTTTGGCAACGTAGTGTCGCCGAAGGGCGCCGCCGGCTTTTGGCAGCTCATGCCCGAAACGGCCAAGGGCTATAAAATTACCATTAACGACGAAATAGACGAACGCTATTATTTACCCAAAGCCACAGCTGCCGCCGCCACTTACTTTAAGCGCGCCTACCAAAAATTTGGTTCCTGGACCAATGCCGCCGCTTCTTATAACCGCGGTATGGGCGGACTGGAACGCGCCCTGGCCACCCAACGCGTAAGCTCTTACTACGATTTGTACCTGAACGAAGAAACTTTCCGGTATTTGTTCCGGATACTGGCCCTGAAAGAAGTAATGGAGCACCCCGACCGGTATGGCTTTGATACCAGTCGCATCCAGGGCTACGCGCCGCCTAAAACCCGTACCATAACCGTGCAGGAATCGGTGGCCGATTTACCCCAGTTTGCTTTGGATTTAGGCATTAATTACAAAATATTAAAACTGCACAACCCCTGGATTATTAATTATAAATTAACCGTAAGCGAGCAGCATCCCAGCTATGAGTTGCGTTTACCCGCCGAATAAGGCGGCCAGCCTAAATTTTTAAAGCCGGAAGATTTATACCTATTGGGTTTAATTCTTAAACTAAAACGCTTTTACTTCGGTTATTACTAGATTAGCAATACTGCTTTAAGCACGATAAATTATTTATCTTTGCAGATTAATCTATAAACCAGCAATGGGTCAAATAACAGAAAATACGGCCGTAGCAAACGGTGAAATTATAAATAATACCGCTCCTGAAAATACAACCGCCGAAGCCCAGCAAATAGAAGTGTACGGTGCCCGGGAGCACAACCTTAAAAATGTAAGCTTAACTATTCCGCGCAACAAACTGGTCGTATTTACCGGCATTAGCGGCAGCGGCAAATCATCGTTGGCTTTCGATACCATTTACGCCGAAGGCCAGCGTCGCTACATGGAAACTTTCTCGGCGTATGCCCGCTCTTTTCTGGGTGGCCTGGAACGGCCCAACGTCGATAAAATTGAAGGTCTGAGCCCGGTAATTTCCATTGAACAGAAAACCACCAGCCGCAACCCGCGCTCTACGGTAGGCACTATTACCGAAATTTACGACTTTATGCGTTTGCTTTTTGCCCGTACCGGCGAAGCTTTCAGCTACGTAACCGGTAAAAAAATGATCCGGCAAAGCGACGATCAGATTGTACAGCACATCCTGGAAAATTTTAACGGCAAAAAGCTCATTATTCTGGCCCCGGTGGTAAAAGGCCGGAAAGGCCACTACCGCGAGTTATTTGAACAAATCCGGAAAATGGGTTTTGTACGTGTACGCGTAGACGGCGACTTGCTGGAGCTGGTACCCAAAATGCAGGTAGACCGCTACAAAATTCACGACATTGAGATTGTGGTGGATAAAATAATCGTAAACGCCGACGACCGCTACCGTATTTCCAGTTCGGTGCAGAATGCGCTTACCCACGGCAAAGGCACTATTTCTATTCTGGAGCCCGATACAAACCAAACGCACTTTTTCTCGCGGCACCTCATGGACCCCGAAACCGGTATTGCCTACGACGATCCGGCGCCCAATACGTTTTCGTTTAACTCGCCGTACGGGGCTTGTCCGGTGTGTAACGGCCTCGGCGAAATCCAGGAAATTACCGAAGACTCTATTATTCCGGACAAAAGCTTAAGCATTAGCCGCGGCGGCATTGCGCCTTTGGGCGAGTTCCGCGATATCTGGATATTTAACCAAATTCAGGCTTTACTCCGGATTCACAAACTAAATATTTCTACCCCAATCCAGGATTTGCCGGCACCGGTGCTAAACCAATTGCTGCACGGCGTAAACGAAGAACTGGAAGTAAAAGCCAAAGGCCATAGCTACACCATCGAGTTTGAAGGTATTGTTAGCTTTTTACGCAAACAAATGGAATCCGACTCGGATGCTATCCGGTCGTGGGTGAAAGAATTTACCCAAACCAACGAGTGCCCCGAGTGCCACGGTTTGCGCCTGAAAAAAGAATCGTTGCACATTAAGCTGGATAGCAAAAATATTGGCGAATTGTCGCAGTTTAACATTGGCCAGTTGGCCGATTGGTTCCATAATTTAGAAGACCGCCTAAACGAACGCCAGAATTTAATTGCCCGCGAACTGTTAAAAGAAATCCGGAAGCGAATCGGATTTTTGCTGGATGTGGGCTTGAATTACCTGAACCTGCACCGCTCGGTACGTACCCTCTCGGGCGGCGAATCGCAACGCATTCGGTTGGCTACGCAAATTGGTACGCAGTTAGTAGGCGTGTTGTATATTATGGATGAGCCCAGCATTGGCTTGCACCAGCGCGACAACGAAAAACTGATCTCAGCCTTAAAAAACCTGCGCGATATTGGCAACTCCGTTATTGTGGTAGAGCACGACAAAGACATGATTATGCATGCCGACCACGTGTTGGATATTGGTCCGGGCGCGGGTATTCACGGCGGGCACATTGTAGCCGCCGGTTCGCCGCAGGAAATATTTAATTCCGGCAGCCTGACCTCGCAATATTTAAGCGGCCAGAAACACATTGAGATACCCAAGGCCAAGCGGGCAGGCCACGATAAAGTACTAACTTTACGGGGTGCCACCGGCCATAACTTAAAAAACGTAACGGCTCATTTCCCGTTGGGCAAACTTATTGCGGTTACGGGCGTTTCGGGCAGCGGCAAATCTACGCTTATCCACGATACGCTGTTCCCGATTTTGAACAAGCATTTCTTTAACGCCAAACGTGAGCCACTGCCCTACAAAGGCATTGAAGGCCTGGAACATATTGATAAAGTAATTGAAGTAGATCAGTCGCCGATTGGCCGTACCCCCCGCTCTAACCCTGCTACCTATACGGGTATGTTTACAGAAATCCGGGCTTTGTTTGCCCAATTGCCCGAAGCCAAAATCCGGGGTTACTCGGCCGGGCGTTTCTCGTTTAACGTAAAAGGCGGCCGCTGCGAAACCTGCGAGGGTGCCGGTATGCGGGTAATTGAGATGAATTTCCTGCCCGATGTAAACGTTCCTTGTGAAACCTGCAAAGGCAAACGCTACAACCGCGAAACTTTAGAAGTACGTTTTAAAGGCAAATCTATTACCGACGTGCTGGACATGACCGTAGAAAAAGCCGTTGAATATTTCGAAAGTCAGCCCCGCATTTTGCGCAAAGTAAAAATATTAAATGAGGTAGGTTTGGGTTACATTACGCTCGGGCAGCAGGCTACAACGCTCTCGGGCGGCGAGGCCCAACGGGTAAAACTGGCAACCGAGCTATCAAAAAAAGACACCGGCAAAACCTTTTATATTCTGGATGAACCTACCACTGGTTTACACTTTGAAGACATCCGGCACCTGAGCGATGTAATTCACAAGCTGGTTGACAAAGGCAATACCGTATTAATTATTGAACATAACCTTGATATGATTAAAGTGGCCGACCATATTATTGATATTGGTCCGGAAGGTGGCGAAGCGGGTGGCACCATTGTGGCCGAAGGTACTCCTGAAGAAGTAGCCAAAGTAAAAAAAGGTTATACCAGCCGTTTTTTAAAAGAAGAACTGGCCACCAGCAAATACCGCGAAGTGTCGGCTTAAATAATCTGGTATGCCGGCCGATTACCCAAATGCTGCGCTAGAATAAAACAGTTTTTTCTAACCAGAATAATCTGCCGGGGTATTTACTTTAAAAAGTAAATACCTCGGCAGTTTTGTTACTTATTTGCTTTTTGCGCTTTCCCGAAAAAAAATATATAAAATATCAATCCAGCGTAACTTTTAATTACCCAATTCGTAACATCTACAACTAAAATTGTTTTTTGTTCAGTAAGGGGAGAAAAGGAGAGCATGAACCCAGTTAATACCACTAAGATTATTACGGATTGTGGGAAAGAATTTGAGTTAAATCATTTAGAACCTATTAAAACCGGTAGTCTTAATTCAAATAAAAATTATACGTACACTATTTACAAGGCTCCAACCCAGGAGTATATTCAGAAGAAAAGTTTTTACAATCCTTCTATGAATCATACCTCTATTAATTACGAGTTGATACCAGAAACAGTAATTAAAAACTTTGTTTAATATTTTTTCAAAGCTTTGTTTTATATTTAAATACTAAGATATTAAGCCGCGTAAAGCGGCTTTTTTATTCCTGATTCTTAGGCAATTCCAAAATAATTAACAAAAAGAGCCAACTGGTATTAAATTTGCCGCGTTTAAGCTATATCATTCCTCTGAGGTGTTGTTATGACGGATAAAAAGAATTTAAATCTGATTACCACAGAATGTGGCAAACAGTATGTCATAGATTATTTAGATCAGGTGGCTTTGGGCATTATAGATTCGGCCGATTATACCCGTAACTCCTTATTTATTCCGCCTACTTACTCGCTGTACAAAACAGTAGCCGAAGAGTATTTATTAGAAATCACCCGTTTTAATACGGCTTCGCATTTACTCGAAACCAGCTATAAATTAATTTCCGAGAAAGAGGCCGTTCCATTCCTCGAAAATGGCACCCTTAATGTGTTGCTACATTAAAACTTATTTAATTATTTGCCTGAATACCGGAACTTACTTAAACCAGTACGCTCCGGTAAGCCTGCTTGTGTAAAAATATTACGTGCTCTTTGGGTTGGTACCAGTATGGATTTTAATAACCATAAAAATTAAGAGCCGGTTTAGCTAAGCTAAACCGGCTCTTAATTTTTAACCCCGAGGTAAACCATCAAGGGCAACCGCCTGATTATTTAATCTACTTTATCTTTAAGGGTTTTGGCCATATCCAGGTGCATTTGCAGGTGTGGCAAATGTTTTGCCGCAAATGCTTTTAACTCCGGATCAGCTTCGTTTTTTGAGGCTGTTTCGAACAAGGTAACGGCTTGCCGGTGCGCTAAAACCTGGGCCTCCATATATTCCTCATCAAACTTGTCTGCTTTTTCGGTACTTAAAGCGGCTATCATGCTCTGGTGCATGGGTACCGGAGTCGCTGGCAGCATAATATTTTTGCTTCCCGCAATCGATTTTAGCTCCTCGCTGGTTTTGGTATGGTCAGTAATCATTTGCTGGGCAAACTGTTTTACTTCGGCGTTGGTTGCTTTTTGTTGGGCATCTTTGCTGCTCAATAATTCAAACATATCGCTGCTGGCGGCCATAACCGCAAAACTAGTGGTATCGAGTGACTGGGTAGTAGTGGCCCCGGTTGCCATATCAGAGGCCGCTGTGGCGGCACTATCGCCCGCTACACTTTCGGTATTAGACGAAGTAGCACCCGTATCGGTATTGCTGGAACTACAACTTACACCCCACATGAGAGCAGAAGCCATAATAACACTCATTTTAATTTTCTTCATAGCTTTATTCTTTAAATAATCACTTTTTAAGTTCACAACCTTGCTATACGAACAGTTTAAACAGAGGTTTGTTTAAAAGCCCTGCAAGGCACCTCGAAACGAATTACTTAACTTTAAATAAAACCACTTCTCTCTAAATGAATTAGTTATTTACCAGTAAAATTTGGTTTTCTTTTTTCCCGGAAAGCTGTTACGCCTTCTCGGAAATCTTCTGTTTCTCCGGCTATTTCCTGGAGAGAAGCTTCGAACGCAAGCATTTGCTCTAAAGTAGAAGAAAAAGATTTTTGGAGCATTTTTTTGATTAAACCTATGGCTTTGGTGGGCGCCGCCGCGTAACGCAGGGCTAGTTCTTGTACAGTAGCGGCTAAATTTTCGGGTGGCACTACCTGGTTTACCAAACCTAAGTTTAAAGCTTCCTGGGCCGTTACTTTGGTGCCTAACGTACACAATTCAAAGGCTTTTAAGGCCCCCACCAGCCGGGGCAGAAAAAACGACGAACCCGAATCGGGCACCAACCCAATATTAATAAAAGCTTCGGAAAGATCGGCATTAGAAGCCGCAACAATAAAATCGCAAACCAGGGCCAATGAACAGCCCGCCCCGGCCGCCACCCCGTTAAGGGCACCAATAATGGGGATAGGCAAATCCCGCATGGCCTTTATTAGCGGATTATAACGGGTATGCAAAGCATCGGACAAGGAGCGTTGGCCCAGTTCTGCCACCTCATTTAAATCTTGCCCCGCACAAAAAGCTTTTCCCGCACCCGTTAATACCACCACCCGTACCTGTGCATCTTGGGCTATTTGCTCAAAGGCGTTCTGCAATTCAAAGATAAGTTGGGTATTAAGAGCATTGTAAACTTCCGGCCGGTTTAGGGTAAGGGTAGCAATTCCGTTGTTTATTTCGTAGAGCAGGTGTTTGTACATAACTTTTGGATTTATAAGTTAACCCAGAATTTGAACTAAAACTAATTAAAAATGCAAATCATGGAAGTGAATTTAAATCAATATTTTTACCAAATAGTTTTGGCCTAACTCTCAATATGTCTTTCTTTATCAGGAAACACTTTTCTAAAAATACAGCGGAAAAATGGATTCTTTTTTTATTAGTTGCCGCTATTATTCCTTTTATACTTCTTGCCGCTTTTTGTCATCCATCAGTCGATGATTTCTGGCTTACCAACATGGTTTTGGAGGATAGCGCATGGTCGGCATTTTGGAAAATACGAGAAAGCTGGAGTGGCCGCTACACTTCTATCTTCTTAGGAACATTAAATCCATTGGTTTACCATTCGCTAGTGGGCTACAGAATACTTTCACTAGTTATTTTCATGTTAACCATTGCTGGCACCTACTACTTAGTTAGTTCCTTATTTCCAGCCACAACAGTTCGGCAAAAATTGCTCTTAACACTAATGTTAATAACATTATTTTTAGGTTTTATGCCGGTAGTGGCCCAAGTATTTTACTGGATGTCGGGTGCATTAAATTACCAGACCGGCTGCATTGCATTTTTATTTTTTTGTGGATTACTCTTACAACAGGCCTCAGCTAACAATAAATCTAAATTTAAATATTTCGCAACTTTGCTATTAGCTTTTTTTATTGTGGGCAGCAATGAAACTGTTATGGCTTTTATGTTTTATTTATCTGTATTGTTGTTTGGTTTATATGTATGGCAAAAGCGGCAGGTAAATTTTCAGTTAGCTGGCTTACTATTAACGGTTTGCGTTGGTTGCTACTTGGTAATAGGGGCTCCAGGCAATGCGGTGCGGTCTGCAGAATATCCCGACCAGGGCCAAATATTTTATTCAGCTATGTATGCTACGGCAATTGTGGCGAATAATTCCTTAAACTGGTTTACCTTAACCCCTATTTTATTATTGACCATTTTATTCATTCCGTTTTGTTGCCGACAACCGCCTTTATTTCCATCTCATAACCTTTTACACCCTGTAATATATTGGCTGATATTTTTAGGTGGCCTTGTTACATGTTACTTTGTTTCATACTACAGCAAAGCCGACCATGCCCCCCCTCGGGTTCAAGACACCATTTACTTAATATTTATTCTGGGCTGGTTTTTTAATATTTATTATACCACCGCCTTTCTGACCAATAAAGGCTTATTTATTCCGGCCTTGCCTTATTACGCAAAGGCCTTTATAGGAATAATTTGTTTACTCTGGCTTTTCCACAATAAGCAATCTAATATTCGTACAGCTTACAGCGACTTACTGTCGGGGCGGGCAGCCCGTTATGATAAGGAAATGGATGAGCGTTATACTTACTTAAAAAAAAGTTCCTGCCAAAGCTGTCCTATAAAGCCAGTGCAGAATATTCCCAAAACCATCTTTTTCGAAGAAGTGGACGATGATACCACTGGTTGGCGAAATTTATATACCGCTCAATATTTTGGGAAGCGCGTATTATTGGTCGAGAAAAATCAGGCAAGCAATAAAGCTGACAGTTCTGCTATTAAATAAAAAAGCAGCATAAAAATTATGCTGCCTTCTTGTTAATCTTTTATTTCTAAAACTCAGCGTTTTTGGGGAAACGCGGAAAAGGAATTACATCCCGGATGTTGCCCATGCCGGTTACAAATAATATTAACCGCTCAAAGCCTAAGCCAAAGCCGGAGTGCGGTGCCGTACCAAACTTACGCAACTCCAGGTACCACCACAGTTCTTCTTCGTGAATGCCTAGTTCCTGCACACGCTGGTACAACTTCTCGTAACTTTCTTCCCGTTGCGAGCCACCAATAATTTCGCCGATACCCGGAAACAGCACATCCATGGCGCGTACGGTTTTGCCATCGTCGTTCTGTTTCATGTAAAACGACTTGATGTGCTTGGGATAGTTAACCAGAATAACCGGCTTTTTAAAATGTTTCTCTACTAAATAACGTTCGTGTTCACTTTGTAAATCGGTGCCCCACTCTACCGGAAATTCAAATTTCTGCTTCGCGGTTTTTAATATTTCCACGGCATCAGTGTAGTTGAGGCGCTCAAAGCTGTTTTGTACCACAAAGTTTAACCGGTTGAGCAGTTCTTTGTCGTACATGTCGTTCAGGAACTGCAAATCGTCTTTGCAGTTATTCAGGGCATACATCACCAAAAACTTCAGGAAATCCTCGGCCAGGTCCATGTTGTCTTCCAGCTCGTAAAAAGCCATTTCGGGCTCTATCATCCAGAACTCGGCCAGGTGGCGCGTAGTATTGGAGTTTTCGGCCCGGAAAGTAGGGCCAAAGGTATAAACTTCACCCAGCGCCATAGCCGCTACTTCGCCTTCCAACTGCCCCGATACGGTTAAGTTAGTCGATTTACCAAAAAAATCTTCTTTATAATCTACTTCGCCGGTCTCGGTGGTAGGCGGGTTAAGCGGGTCTAAAGTGGTAACCCGGAACATTTGCCCGGCGCCTTCGGCATCGGAACCGGTAATAATGGGCGTATGCACGTAGTAAAAACCACGGTCGTTAAAAAATTTATGCACCGCAAAGGCCATGGCGTGCCGGATGCGCAGCACCGCTCCAAAAGTATTTGTACGGGGACGCAGGTGAGCTATTTCGCGCAAAAACTCTAAAGAGTGGCCTTTTTTCTGCAAAGGGTATTTTTCCGGATCGGCGGTACCCAACACTTCCAGGGTTTTTACTTGTATTTCTACAGTTTGGCCTTTGCCTTGCGAAGCTACTAACGTGCCGGTAGCCGAAATGCAAGCGCCGGTAGTTACCTCGCGCAGGCTTTCTTCGTTAAACTTTTCGGCATCGGCTACTAACTGAATATTATTTATAGTAGACCCATCGTTGAGGGCAATAAAACTGACAAACTTATTACCTCTTTTGGTACGAACCCAACCTTTTACAGATACTTCCTGGTCTAAATTCGTAGCCGCTAACAATGCTGCAACTTTGCTTCGTTTCATATGTAAAGTAATTAGCGATTAGTTTTTTGAAATATTAAAAACTAACCGCTGTAAAGTTAAATATAAGGCCTTAATTAAATGAAAAGTAATAATCAGAAAGAAAGCAACTAGGTAGTTATAGTTATAAAAGCAATAACTAATTACGAACAACTAATAACTAACAACTTTTCTAACGGCACAAAGTAACGATATTTTAACCTTTTTTGGTAAACAGGAGTAAAAATATCCTAAATTTGAATATCAAATTCGTGCATACCGCCGGTATGTAAACCTTATGCAGCGACTAGATTTAAAGCAACTGTTATCCCAAAAACTGTCTCCTCAACAGATTCAGTTCATCAAGCTGTTGCAAATACCCACCGCCGAACTGGATATGCGGATTAAAGAGGAGATGGAGGTAAACCCGGCTTTGGAAGAAGGGCCGGACGATGAATTTGAGCGAACCGAAGACAACGAAGATTCTGGCGATGATTTTGATGCCGATGATAGCCTGGACGAGGATTTTGACAATAACCGCGGCGACGATGATACCGGCAGTTTGGAAGAAGATTACCGCCAGGACAAAGACGAAATTGACTTAGCCGATTATATTCACGACGACGAAATTGCGGGCTATAAAATGCAGGGCGATGGCCCCGGCGAAGAAGAAGACCGCGATATGCCGCTGGCCGGCACCTCTACCCTGACGGATGCCCTGCTGGATCAGCTTAACTTCCTGAACCTGGACGAGCAGCAACACGCCATTGGCGAACAACTGATTGGCAGCATAGATAACGATGGCTACATCCGGCGCGATTTAAGTGCTATTGCCAACGATTTGGCTTTTTCGCAAAACATAGAAGTAAGCCTCGACGAAATTGAAGTGGTGCTGCGCGAAATTCAGGCTTTTGATCCGCCGGGTATTGCCGCGCGCGATTTACAGGAGTGTTTGCTGTTGCAACTGGAGCGCCGCGAACCCGACCACGCCACCGAAATAGCCGAGCAAATTATTCAGGATTGTTTCGATGAGTTTACGAAAAAACATTATTCTAAAATTCAGTCGCGGTTAGATATTGAGGACGAAGAATTAAAAGAAGCCCTGAATATAATATTAAAGCTAAATCCTAAACCGGGTGGCACATCGGCTGGTTTGGTAAAAGCCCAATATATTGTACCGGATTTTATTATAACCAACGACAACGGCCAGTTAAGCATTACGCTTAATGCCCGCAACGCCCCCGATTTGCGCGTAAGCCGCTCGTATTCCGAAATGTTTGATGCCTACGACAAGGGCGCTAAAAAAGATAAAAAATTAAAAGAAGCCGTAACGTTTGTAAAGCAAAAGCTGGATGCGGCCAAATGGTTTATAGATGCCATCAAACAACGGCAAAATACCTTGCTGCGCACCATGGAAGCTATTGTCCGTTTTCAACACGATTTTTTCCTGGACGGCGACGAAACCAAGTTGCGGCCCATGATTCTGAAAGATATTGCCCAGGAAATTGACATGGATATTTCTACGGTATCCAGGGTGGCTAACAGCAAATGGGTACAAACCGAGTTTGGCGTTTATCCGCTTAAATATTTCTTTTCCGAAGGTATTGCTACCGACTCGGGCGAAGATGCCAGCAGCCGTGAGGTAAAACAAATCCTGAAAGATATTATTGATAAGGAAAACAAAAAGAAACCTCTCTCGGATGATAAACTGGAAAAAATGCTGAACGAGAAAGGCTATAATATTGCCCGCCGCACCGTAGCTAAATACCGCGAACAATTAAATATACCGGTAGCCCGGCTGCGCAAAGAATTATAATTATTAATTAGAAATTATGAATTAATTAAAGTTTAATATCTTTGAATTGTAATTCCTAAATACCTATTTGCACCGGTTAAAAAACTGCACCAATTTGCACCAGCTAGCTCTAATTACTTCCTCCACCAATTACAATTCATAATTTATAATTTGTAATTCATAATTTCCTTAAACCGTGAACCGCACACTGGCGCTGGCCTTATCTGTATTGTTTCATCCGCTTTTAATGCCAACTTTTCTGTTTATAGTTGTGCTGTATTTTTTGCCGGAGTCTACGGTTACTTTTCCGCCGGAAAGCCGCTGGCTAATTATATCTATTATATTTTTTACTACTTTTATTATACCGGGCTTAGGCACTTATTTTATGTACCGGTACGGTTTTATCAGCAGTTTGCACGTATCTGACCGGCCCGAAAGAACCTTACCTTTTTTCTTTACTACGGTTTGTTTTGCGGTTACCAGTTACCTTTTTTACCAGGAGCAAATATTCGACCGGTTGCTGTTTTATATAATGTTCCTGACTACTTTATCGGTTTTTGCGACTTTCCTGATTTCTTTCCGTTACAAAATAAGTGCTCACAGTGTAGGCTTAGGCGGCGCTTTAAGTATTTTACTACTACTGCACGCTTACCTGCCCGAAAGTCCGTTACGTTATTTTATTGTAGGTACCGTTTTAGTTACCGGGTCGGTTATGTCGGCGCGGCTGGCCTTAGATGCGCATACGCCCGCCGAAGTGTACAGCGGCTTTGCCGTTGGTTTTCTGGTTGGTTGGGGTTTGTGGCTGCTGGTACCGTAAAGCGGCCGGCTCTGCACCATATACTTTTAATTACCCCGCTCCAGGTTTTAATATTTAAACCGCTAGAATAAATTAGAAACGTTTAGAACGGTCATACAGGTAAAAAACAGGGCTAGTGCATTTAAAGCTAAAAACAGGTAAGTAATGTTTTCGCTGGAAAATTTTAACCGCAATGAAAGCAAGGACAAAAGCAACAAAATCAGCGGAAAAAATATACCAGATAAATACCGCGTATAATAAGTATGCCATTCCTGTTTGCCTTTTAAGCTGTAGGTGTTTACAATTTTAAGCAGGTACGATACTTCCAGCCTTACGGTGTCTCCTACATTAGAATCAGAAAGAAACTCATCGGAAATCGGAAAACGATATTTATCGGTAACTATATTATAAGTAGTTGAGGCACTTCCCCTGGCTTTCACCGAGTTAACTTCATATTCCTTAATAACATTCTGGCTTATGGAACCCGGCAATAAATAATCCAGAAAAAGTACCCAGGAACAAACCAAGGCCAAAACAGCCGCAAATTTATTTAAAGCCCTTAGCGGGGCGGCGGCAGTTTTGGTGGCGTCCATCAGAAGGTAAGTTTCACCTTATTTTCGGAGGCAGTCTCGCTTAATACCTGCTCCCGGATGAGTTGCTGTACTTCGGATTTCTCAAAATCCGCTTCGGTTTGGATGTGCGGCATTAGTTGCGCCATTATCTGGTCCTGGCGGTCGCCGGCCGCTTTGGCCTCGGCGTAAGACATATCGCTAAACGTAACCATAGAATACAGCGGAATCCAGCGGTCGGGATACAAGGCATTGATTTTACTTTCTATTTTCTTTTGCAATAAAAACCGCGGATCGCCTACTTTATCGCGCATTTCCAGAAAATTGTAAATCGCCAAATCGGCCATGGCATCGGTATCGGGCTTACGTAACTTCTGAAACTTATCAAAAATAGTATGCCAATCGCCGGTGTGCTCGTTCAGTAATTCGTTAAACACGGTGCAATCTTCAAAACCGGCGTTCATGCCCTGTCCGTAAAAAGGCACAATGCCGTGCGAGGCATCGCCCAACAATAAAACCTGATCCTGGAATGCCCACGGAAAACAACGGATAGTTACCAAATCGCCAACCGGATTTTTAAAGAACTCTTCTACCAGATTAGGCATCAGAGACACGGCATCGGGGAACTGCTTTTTAAAAAAACGCTTTACATCGTTTTCGTTTCTAAGGTTAGCAAACGATTCGTGGCCTTCGTAGGGGTAAAACAAAGTACAGGTAAAACTCCCGTTTAAATTGGGTAAGGCAATCATCATAAAATTACCGCGCGGCCAAATGTGCAGGGCTTCTTTCTCCAGCATCCACCGGCCAAAAGGGCCCGGGGCAATGGTTAACTCTTTATAGCCGTAGTTTAGGTAGCTTTGCGAATAATCAAAGCGTTCGGTTTTCTGCATAGAATAACGCACCATCGAGTACGCCCCGTCTACGCCAAATAAACGGTCGGCTTGTATTACCGATTCTTCACCGGTGCTGGTATCGCGCAAATGTACCTCGTTGGTTTTCAGGTCAACGCTTTGGCACTGTTTGCTAAAATGCAGGTTAATATTGTGTTCGGCTTCTACTAAATCGAGCAAGGCAATATTTAAACCGCCCCTGGATACCGAATAAATGGCTTGTCCTTCTTTGCCGTAAGGCTGAAAACTTAACTTACCCTGCAAATCATGAATCATACGGCCGTACATGGGTATGGCTACTTTCCGGATATCATCGCCAATGCCAATGCCGTTCAAGGCTTTCCAGCCGCGGTCGCTGAGGGCTAAGTTTATAGAACGGCCGTATTCTTTGTAAGCTTTCCGGAGGTCGGGCTTGCGCTCGTATAAATCTACCTTATAACCTTTTTTACCCAGGTATAAACTCATCAGGCAGCCAACCAAACCGCCTCCCATTACCGTTATATGTTCTCTTTTTGACATCCCTTTCGTATGAGCCGGTGCTTTTATTACTAGTAAGTTTTGTTACTGGTAAAGGTATACATTTAAAATATAGAAGAAAGCTGCTAAAAATGGATAAATAAAAATACCCGACCTTTTAAATCGGGTATTTTGAATTTTATGTTTTAAAATATTTCATCTTTCAAGGCTGAGTTGCTAACGGATATTAGAAGCCTAAGTTGGCTCAAGGCCGCGGACCCCGTTTGGTCATTCGGGCGGCCCATCTTCCCTTTGCTCGTACCTTGCAATGCTGCGCACCGGAAATCTGGAAGGCCCTCATCGCCCAAACTGATGTAGTTTACCTGTAGCTTCCGCTTTTCTACTTCTTACCTTATAACAAGTACCTGGATAATAAACACCTAGCAAATATTCAATATTAAGCAAAGCTTTTCCACTAGTATCCGGCAGTAAAAAAGCGTTAGCCAGCCTCCCCTTCTATTTTAGGAGGGGTTGGGGTGGTAAATTGCCGCTTATAAATAATGGTTAAAGTGCAGGCCATAGCTTTCTTCCTGCAGCACGCCTTTCCATTGCTTAATAATTTTTTTGTACTCCTGCCCTACGGCCCTAATTTTGCGGTCCATGTCGTATAAGCCCAGGGCGTTTACATTACCGGCATCGTTGCGCAGCGCCGAGTCCCAGTCGACCTGGTCGATGAGGCTGTACCAGGTAAAACCAACCAGCGGAATACCATCGCGTTTCAGGCGTTTGGCATTGGCCCACTCTTTGCGCAACCAGGCCACGGAGTTGGGTTCTATCATGTTGGTTTCGGTGTGCATTACCGGCAAACGGTAGCGACGATAATATTGATTCGTAATTACATAGTAACCAAATATTTCGCCGGAGGCGCTGGTAGTACCGTTGGGGTGTACCATGTGCTCGTTGGTATAATAATAATCGTTACCCATAATACAGTGGGCTTTTACCTGGTTTTCGCGGAACCACTGGTACTCCTCCCGGGTCATGCCGTTGTCTTGCAGGTATAAAAACATTTCGGCCGAGATAGGATAGCCGTAAGTTAAATCGAGCGATAAAAACCGTTTTTGGTTTAAGAAATGCGCCAGTTTAGAGCAACTTGGGTCTTCGGCATGAAAATATTCCGACGATTCGCTCTGAATAAAGATAGCATCGGGCTGCACGCTCATAATCGCCGACATGGCTAGTACATTGGCTTTACACAAGTGCTTCAGGGCAGTAACGTAAGCCCGGTCGCTGGCTAAACATTCGTTCCACCACCCGTACTGGGCCGAAAACATGGCTGTAATAAATATTTCGTTAATAGGCGTGTAAAATTGCAAATACGGGTACCGGCGGGCAAAAGCCAAAGCGTACTCGGCAAAATATGCCGGAAAATCAGGGTTCTGGAAGTTACCTAACCAGTTGGGCAGCCCAAAATGGCATAAATCTACTATCGGATTAATACCCATTTCGCGCATGGCGTTAAAGGTTTCGTCGGTAAAATCCCAATTGTAGCGGCCGGGGCCTTCAAAAGTAGAGTAAAAAGGCGGCCCGTAGCGCAGGAACTCAATGCCCATTTCTTTTACCAGGTTAAAATCTTCCTGCCAACGGGCATAATGGCCGGCTTTTTCCATTTCATCTACCCGCTTTACAGTACCATCCGGCAGAATAATATTAGGATAACTATTCTCGATGCCCGTGGCAAACATGAATTGACTAATTTGTTTCATAGAGAAAACTTTAAGTAAATAGCCGACGGCTTTTATTTGCAAAAGCACCGGCTGTTTTAATATTAGTTTAAAGCAATTCTGGTTTTTAATTAAGGTATGCTACAAAAGCAGCGGCTGGTTTTGTTCTTTATGTTATTAAACCTAAACCCGCGGTTGCTTTGTTTAAACGAAAAGCTGTTTTTATTTTGGATTTAAAACTGCACATACGTTAGTAAGTTTTAAACGGGTTACAAATAACTAAAATTAGTAGTGGGGCAAAGCCACAACTATGTATATTACAATTGAACCCCTGTATTCGGGAAAATGACAGAATAAGTTTAGGGATGTTGCCGAAAGCCTTATTTTACAGCCCGAAAAGTTAAATTTAGCCGGGGCTGGTTTAGTTTAGCGGCTTTGGGTACCTGGTGCTGCCAATTGTGCTGGGTAGTACCTTGCATTAAGAGCAAACTGCCATGCTCCAGCCAAACCGAGTGTTTGGGTATAGTCCTATCGTGCTTATGCCGGAAATCGAAACGACGTCTTTGCCCCAGCGAAACCGAAGCAATAACCGGATTATGACCTAGTTCGGGTTCATCGTCGCTGTGCCAGCCCATACTGTCCTGGCCCTGGCGGTAATAATTTAGTAGCACACTGTTAAACGATTGGCCTGTCGCCGTTTCTACAGCTTCTTTTAACTTTTGTAAAATCGGCAGCCAGGGCAAAGGTTCATTTACAATACCCGAATAAAGGTACGCTTTACCGGGGTCGCCGTACCAGGCAGTCAGGCGAGGCAACAAAAGTTCTTTACCAAACATCTTGATTTTATCTTGCCGCCAGGGCACTTCTTCGAGCAGTTGCGCGAGTAAAATATTTGCCTGAACCGCGTCTAAAAAGGTTGGCCAAAAATATACTTCGGCATCGGGCAGGGCTAAAAGAACTTGCTTTTCCGGGAGCATCGTGTTTTATTTTTCGTTCAGTTGTTTATCTTTCCGCTTTGTTAAACTAAACCGGTTAGTTATGGATACGCTATTTCGAGCACATTACCTTTCTCCTATCGGCACCATTGAAGTAATGGCCACGCCCACGGCTATAGTATCGGTATTGTTTACAGAAGAAGAACCAACGCCTGCTTCTCCGGATTTACCAGTTTGCCTGCAGGATTGTTTGCAGCAACTAGCCGAGTATTTTGCCGGCGAACGCAAGATATTCGACTTACCCCTTGCGTCTATGGGAACTACTTTTCAGGAGCAGGTTTGGCACCAACTGAGTAAAATAGATTACGGTAAAACTTTATCTTATTACGATTTATCGGTACAATTAGGTAATTTAAGTGCCATCCGGGCGGTAGGTAGCGCCAACGGCAAAAATAAATTATTACTTATCCGACCTTGCCACCGGGTTATTGGCTCCGATGGGCAGCCGGTGGGATACGCGGGCGGTTTGTGGCGCAAAAAATGGCTACTGGCCCACGAACGTAAAATTAACGGCACGCACCAATTAACGTTGTTTGGGTAATATTTATTAGCGCTACTTATGGGCAGTACCGTTTAATATTTATTTAAACCATCATCTTAAAAATAAAGGCCGCTCTATTAATTTATACCAATCTAAAATTCGTGCGTAAGTAGTAGACTTTACAGATAAAGCTCTCATGCGCATACTCTGGAACTACCTGACACCTCACCGGGGATTAGTTATTTTATCGTTGCTGCTGGCCGGTATTAGCCAGGTGCTGGCCTTGCTCGACCCGGTTATCTTTGGCAAAATCATCGACAATTACGCTACCCCACCTTATACTTTGTCGCCGGACGAGCGGGTAAAAGGTGCCCTCTGGCTAATGGGGCTGGCGGTAATTATTGCCTTGCTGTCGCGTTTGGCTAAAGCTTTTCAGGAATACCTGACCAACCTGGTGGTGCAGAAATTTGGGGTTCAGATTTTTAACGATGGCCTGAAACAAACCCTGCGCCTATCTTACCAGGAATACGCTAACCAGAACAGCGGCGAAACCCTTTCTATATTGCAGCGCGTACGCCGCGATACCGAGCGGTTTATCACGGCTTTTATTAATATTTTGTTTTCGTCGGTGGTGGGCGTAGGTTTTTTGGTGTGGTACGCCATAACCAAGCATTGGGCGCTGGTACCAATATTTGTAATTGGCATTCTGGTTTTAGGCGGACTTACCAGTTTGCTTAGTGCCAAAATTAAAACCATGCAACGCTCTATTAACCGGGCCACAAATAAAATGTCGGGGTTTATTACCGAATCTTTACGCAATATTGAACTGGTAAAAAGCCTGGGTCTTACGTTTCAGGAAATAAGGCGGCTGCGAACCCAAACCGAACAAATATTTGGTTTAGAAATGGAAAAAGTCAAGCGGGTGCGCACGTTATCTTTTTTACAGGGCACCGCGCTTAATCTCTTAAAACAATCTATTTTATTTACGCTGCTCTGGCTTATCTTCCGGGATGTGCTTACCACCGGCGAACTGATTTCGATGCAATTTATATCGGTAAGTATTTTTGGGCCGCTGCAGGATTTGGGCACCATTATTCTGGCGTACCGCGAGGCCGAAGCCGCTTTGAGTAACTTTAACGAGCTGCTGCAAAAACCCATTGAGAAACGCCCCGAATCAGCCATTGATATTGGTCCATTACATCAGTTACGCTTCGAAAAGGTGGTATTCCGGCACAAAGATGCTAACCAGAATGCCCTCGATGGCATTTCTTTTGAAGCCAACACCGGCGATACCATTGCTTTTGTCGGGCCTTCGGGCTCCGGTAAATCTACGTTGGTAAAGTTGCTGGTAGGTTTGTATGTGCCGGTCAGCGGCGAGGTGCTGTACAATAATTATTCAGCTAAAACCATCTGGCTAAACGCAGCCCGCCGGCAATTAGGCTTTGTAACCCAGGAAACCAATTTATTTTCGGGCACTATTAAAGAAAATTTGCAATTGGTTAAGCCCGATGCTACCGATGAAGAAATAATGGCAGCCCTGGTAAAAGCCTCCTGTACCAATTTATTGGCCCGCTCCGAGCAAGGCATCTACACCCAAATTGGGGAAGGCGGACTTAAAATGTCGGGCGGCGAAAAACAGCGCTTATCTATTGCCCGCGCCTTAATCCGGAACCCGCGCCTGCTCATTTTCGACGAAGCCACTTCGGCCCTTGATTCCCTGACCGAAGAAGAAATTACGGCTACTGTCCGGGAAATATCGGCGCAGCGCGAGCAAATAACCGTACTAATTGCCCACCGCCTTTCTACCATTATGCACGCCGATATTATTTATGTTCTGGAAAAAGGCAAGATAGTAGAACAAGGCAACCACGAGGAATTACTGGTGCAAAAGGGCCTTTATTTTGCCATGTGGCGCCAGCAGATAGGGGAACGCAAATAAATCGGGAGTTTATACCGCAGTAGCGTAAATGCAAAGGCCTTTTTCTGTTTCATATCTACCAGTTACAACGGCACTTAAATTGGCCATAGCTGATATAAAAATAAGCTAAGTGCTAATCTTTTCTTAGGTAATCAAGCTATTTCTTAAAATCTCACCAAACCGGTAAACATCTGTAAAAGTATTGTACAGCGGTGTAGGCGCCACCCGGATAACGTTGGGCTCGCGCCAGTCCAGAATAACGCCGGCCTGGGTGAGTTTTTCGAATACCTGGCGGCCGTTGCGGTGCACCAGTAACGATAACTGACAGCCACGCCAGGCGGGGTCAGAAGGGGTAATTATTTCGAGCACATCTTCCGAAACCCCGATTTCCTGGATTAAATATGCTAAATAGCCGGTTAGCTGTATGCTTTTCTGGCGCAGGGCCGGCATGGTGGCTTCATCAAAAATTTCCAGAGATGCTTTGTGGATGGCCATCGGGAAAATAGACGCATTGCTCAACTGCCAGCCGGCCGCGCCCGGCATGGGTTTAAAGCCTTTTTGCATCTGGAAACGTTCTTCTTTGTTATGGCCCCACCAGCCGCCAAACCGCGGAATACCCGGCGAGTTGCCGTGCCGCTCGTGCACAAACGTACCCGAAACGCCGCCCGGTCCCGAATTCATGTATTTATAGGTGCACCACACGGCAAAATCTACGTCCCAATCGTGGAGGTTAAGTAAAATATTGCCGGCCGCGTGGGCTAAATCAAAACCAACCTGAGCACCAACTTCGTGGCCAGCGCAGGTAATGGTTGCCATATCAAAAACCTGACCGGTGTAATAATTAATACCACCCATTAAAATTAAAGCCAAATCCTGGGCATTGTTTTTAATGGTTTCCAGAATATCTTCGGTGCGGAGGGAGTGTTCGCCGGCGCGGGGCGTTAACTCAATAATGGCTTCGGCGGGATCCAGGCCGTGGTAGCGCACCTGGGTTTCCAGGGCATATTGGTCCGAAGGGAAAGCGCCGGCTTCCGTAATAATTTTGTAACGGAAAGGCGTAGGCCGGTAAAACGAGACCAGCATCAGGTGTAAATTGGTGGTCAGGTTATTCATAACCACTACTTCGTTGGCTTGGGCACCTACTACCCGGGCTTCGGCATCCTGCAGGTATTCGTGGTAATGCAGCCAGGGGTGCTTACCGTGGAAATGCCCTTCTACCCCCAGATTTTGCCAATCCAGAAATTCCTGTTCGGCGGCCGCACGAGCCGTTTTGGGCTGCAAACCCAACGAGTTGCCACACAAGTAAATAGAATCCCTTCCGTTTACCGGAGGTATAAAAAACTTATCGCGAAAATAACTTAAAACGTCTTGCTGATCGGCAGTTTGGGCAAAAGCCCGGGTATTTTGGTAATCCATAAGCTGGTATTAGAATGATAAAGTAGCGGAAAAAATGGCACCTTTTAAAATATTATACCGGTATATTTTAAAAGGTATTTTTACTTGTAGCTGCTTTTAGGCCGCTTGGTTGCATTTAATATTAAATATTCTGTAAAGAATCTTACAAAAGCTTAAACTTTTTTAGCCTGAAGAGCGGAATATTCGTATATGCCTGTTATCTTTACGCAAATTCTAAATAAAACATGGCTTTATTCTCTTTCTCTTACGTAACAGCTACTAACAACTGTATGGCATGTTGTATGTGTTGTATGGCGCTTGCGTGAGGAAAGGTTGTATTTTTATACAGTTAATAAGAACTTGAAAGAGTCTTTCCTCATGTAACAGGAAAGACTTTTTTGTTTATATAAATCTATTAAAAATTAAGAATGCTGAAAATTAAAAACCAAGTTGCGATGTGTTGTTGCTGCTGTAACCCAGCCGAAAGGTTTGTTTTTGCTTTTTAGTTTTCTAAAGCATTTTAAAACAAAGCCTTTCTGCACCTTCAGAAAGGCTTTATAATTAAATACGTAATTAATAAAAGAAGATAACAATGCTTAGTTTTCGTTCCGAATTAGAAAATCCAATTGTTCAGAAAGAAATTCTGGATCTGGATAAAAAAATACGCTTGTTCCGGGGAGGCCAGATTCCCGAAGAAAAATTCCGGAGTTTGCGCTTAACCCGCGGTGTGTACGGGCAGCGCCAGCCGGGCGTACAGATGGTGCGCATTAAGCTGCCGTTTGGCCGGGTTACCGTAAAACAATTGCTCCGGATTGCCGATGTGTCGGATGAATATGCTTCTAAAAACCTGCACCTTACCACCCGCCAAGACATCCAGATTCACTTTGTGAGCCTGGACCGCACCCCCGAACTATGGGATAAACTGGCCCACGACGATATTACGCTGCGTGAAGCTTGCGGTAATACCGTGCGGAACGTTACGGCTTCGCCCAACGCCGGTATAGACCCGAACGAACCGTTTGATGTGTCGCCGTACGCGTACGAAACTTTCCGGTACTTCTTGCGCAACCCAATTTGCCAGGACATGGGCCGCAAATTTAAAATTGCTTTTTCTTCGAGCGATGCTGATACCGCTTTCTCTTATATTCATGATATTGGTCTAATCCCTAAAATTCAGATCCAGGACGGGGCTGAGGTACGTGGCTTTAAGGTGAAAGTAGGTGGTGGCTTGGGTGCTCAGCCAATGCTGGCCCATACGGCGGCCGATTTTTTACCTGAAGACCAGCTTATTCCGTTTATTGAGTCGGTAATCCGGGTATTCGATCGCCACGGCGAGCGCGTAAGCCGCAACAAGGCCCGCATGAAATACCTGATTCAAAAAATTGGGTTCGATGCTTTTATGGAATTGGTTAACCAGGAGCGCGTGGCCAACAAATCCAAGTCGTACGTAATCGACCGCAACAGTGTACCGCAGGCCGAGCCAGCTCCCGTTAAAGAAGTGCCGGCCGTAGAAATCCAGAACGAGGCACACTACCAGGAGTGGTATAAAACCAACGTAATCGAGCAAAAACAAACTGGTTTTTATTCGGTTTGGGTACGCGTACTAAAAGGCGATATCAGTACCGAGAAAGCCCGCATTCTGGCCCAACTTGTTTCTGACTTTGCCGCCGACGATATCCGGATTACGCCCAACCAAGGTTTATTATTTAAATATATTCGTCAGGAAGCTTTGCCGTACGTGTTCCACGTGCTCAACAGCTTAGGCTTTGCCTTACCGGGCTTCGACAGCACCACCGATATTACTACCTGCCCCGGCACCGATACCTGTAATTTAGGTATTACCAACAGCATGGACTTAGCGGCCGTTCTGGAAAAAATGATGCTGGATGAGTTTCCGGATTTGATTTACAACAACGATATCAAAATAAAAATTAGCGGCTGTATGAACTCCTGCGGGCAGCACGGTCTGGCCCAGATTGGTTTTCACGGCAGCTCTATTAAACACGGTCCTAACGTTATTCCGGCTTTACAGGTAATGCTGGGGGGTGGCACCGTAGGCAACGGCGATGGCCGCGTAGCCGAACGGGTAGTAAAAGTACCCACCAAAAAAGGACCGGATATTCTGCGCACCTTATTCAACGACTTTGAAGCGAATAAACTCGAAGACGAATTATTTAATGCCTACTACGACCGCCAGGGCAAAAACTATTTCTACCAATTGCTTAAGCCTTTGGCCGATTTAACCAAACTGCAGCCCGGCGATTTTGTAGACTGGGGCCACGTAGAAGAATTTGCTACGGCCATTGGCGTAGGCGAATGTGCCGGCGTAATGATTGACCTGGTAGCCACCTTGTTGTTTGAGTCGGAAGAAAAAGCCGAATGGGCTGCGGAAGCGTTAAAACAAGAAACCTATGCCGACGCTATATACCACAGTTACAGCGTTTTTGTGAGCACCGCCAAAGCTTTATTATTGGCCAAAGGCCTGAGTGCAAATACCCAAATTGGTATTATTAACGATTTTGATACGCACTTTGTACAAGATGGCACCTTTACGTTTACGCCCGATTTCCGGACGCACGTGATGCAAATAAACCAAAACGAACCATCGGCTGATTTTGCGGCCACTTACCTGGCCGAAGCTTTTAGCTTCCTGGAAGCCGCTTCTGCTTATCGCGGCGCTGAATTAAAACGGCCGGAAGTTTTAGCCGAAGTATTAAAAGTAAATGCCTAAGTAATTTTCAGCCTTACCAATGGCAGAAAAACGATTTAAAATACTAGCCATCTCAGGGAGTACCAGGAGTAATTCAGTTAATGAATTACTCCTGCATTTTATCGCCACCCAATACCAGCAACATCTGGATATTCAGTCTTATACAGAATTAGCCCAACTACCCCATTTTAACCTGGATCTGGAAAACGAAAGATTGCCGACGTTGGTCACAACTCTGCGGGAGCAAATTGCTGCTGCCGATGGTGTAATTATCTGCACACCAGAGTATGTATTTAGCTTACCGGGTGCTTTGAAAAATGCCTTAGAATGGACCGTATCTACCACTGTATTCTCCGATAAACCGGTAGCCTTAATTGTAGCTTCTGCTTTAGGTGAAAAAGCTTACGAATCCCTGAATTTAATTATGAAAACCTTGGGGGCTCAAGTGGGGGAACATGCCAAACTTTTGATTTCAGGGGCTAAGGGCAAATTAAATGCGCATGGCGAAATAACCGATGAAAATACCAGACTGGCTATTCAGAGGCTAGTAGCATCTTTTCTACAAACGATTACACCGCAAGTTGCTGTGGAGCATATTATTTAAATTTTTTATTCTAAGCTGATATACTTACTTAGTATTTGGGATGTAATCAACCAAAAGTAATATTACTTACCACAGTCTAACTCCTGAACAGCTAATACATTGCCAAAAATATACTTCTGTGTTACCCGAAACTGAGCGCCAGACAACTGCTACTGAAAACCATTTATTCCCGGTTTTTCTGAAACTACACGAACTGCACACCCTGATTGTAGGTGGTGGTTTTGTGGGCGAAGAAAAAGCCACGGCCGTTTTACGCAACAGCCCCGATGCCCGCGTAACCTTGGTTGCACCCGAAATAAGACCCGAAATACAAGCTTTAACGGCGCACCACCCGCACCTGACGCTAATCTATAAGCCATTTGCCGAAAGTGATTTAGATGGTAAAGATTTGGTGATTGCCGCTACCAACGACAAGGCCGTAAACACCTACGTAAAGCAAGTGGCCAGAGCCCGCAAAATATTAGCCAACGTAGCCGATACCCCGCAGGAATGCGATTTTTACCTGAGCTCGATTGTGCAGAAAGGTAATTTAAAAATTGCCATTTCTACCAACGGCAAATCGCCCACGGTAGCCAAACGGGTTAAGGAAGTCTTAAACGAAACGTTTCCGGCCGAAATGGATAACCTGCTCCAGAATATTGAGCGCATCCGCACCACCCTAAAAGGCGATTTTGCCGAAAAAGTAAAACAACTAAATGCCGTTACGGCCTCTCTGGCACCCGATGCACCAGTCCTGCCGGCTCCTACTCCTGCCGCCACCACACCGGTAACACCCGCCAAAGTGCCATTTATTAAACACAGCTGGCGGTATCGCTTGCTGCTGGCTTTTTCGGCGGTGGGTTTTATGGTGCTGGGCCATTTGCTGTTCAGCTTTTTGCCCATGGCGGTAATTGGCGACTACGCTTTGCAAGCGGCCAACAGTATTGATTCCAGTATTTTGTATTTTATACTAGGTGGTTTTATTGCCCAAATGATTGATGGGGCTTTGGGTATGGCTTACGGCGTAAGCGCGACTACTTTTCTGCTATCGTTTGGGGTGCCGCCGGCGGCCGTTAGTGCCAGCGTACACGCCTCCGAAATATTTACCAGCGGCGTATCGGGCCTTATGCACCTGCGTTTTGGTAACGTAAACAACAAATTATTTAAAACTCTTTTGCTACCGGGCGTTTTAGGGGCTATTCTGGGGGCTTATGTTTTATCATCCGCCGAAGAATACGCTTATATTATTAAACCGGTAGTAGCTGTTTATACCTTGTGCTTAGGTTTTATTATCATTCGGAAAGCCATCCGCAAAACCGTACAGAAGCGGCGCATCCGCAAAATGGGTTTATTAGCGGTTACCGGTGGCTTTTTAGATTCAGTAGGCGGCGGTGGCTGGGGCCCCATTGTTTCGTCGTCGCTGATTGCCAGCGGCCGGCACCCGTTGTATACCATTGGCTCGGTAAACCTTACGGAGTTCTTTGTGTCTTTTGCCAGTTCGGTTACGTTTATTACCTTAATTGGCTTCTCGCACTGGCAAGTGGTGCTGGGCTTGGTGTTGGGTGGTATGGTAGCCGCGCCGTTTGCTGCCCTAATTGCCCGCCGCCTACCCGTAAAAACCATGATGATTGTGGTGGGTTTAGTCGTAATTATTCTGAGCCTGCGTAATATTTATACTTCGGTGTTTTAGGTTCCCTAATTACAAGATCCAGAAAAGATAAAGTTAACGCCCTAATTCTTTTTTATCACGCTGATGTTATGTGTAGAGTGCTTCGCTAACTCTACGCACAACCTAGGGCATAAAATAGGTATAACGCCAACCTGAAGCAACAGTATTAAATAAGATAGCTTTTACTCTAAACCAGTTATTTGCTGAATTAAATTACAATTAAATTCTGTTTTAATTCAAAAGTCTTGATAAAAGGTGCTTACTTTGCAGCCAAATTTCCCTTTCCTGATTTTAAGGATTGATTTATAAAGAAGAGGCGAGAGAATAGGCTCGCAGACCCTCTGGCAACCGCAACCTACATGAAAGGTGCCAATTCCTAACCCAGCTATGGGAAATATAAATTATTTAAACTACATGAATAAAGAAACACAAGTAATCCGTACCCAGGCCGAGCGTACCCAAAACCGGGAACATTCCACGCCGCTTTACTTAACCTCCAGTTTTACCTTCGAAAGCGCCGAACAAGGCCGGGCGCTGTTTGCCGACGAACAGGAAGGCAATATTTATTCCCGGTTCTCAAACCCCAATACCTCTGAATTTATCGATCGGCTTTGCGTAATGGAAGGTGCCGAAGACGGTTTTGCCTTTGCTACTGGTATGGGGGCGGTTTTTACCGGTTTTGGCGCCTTATTACAAGCCGGCGACCATATTCTGGCTTCACGATCGGTGTTTGGTTCCACGCACCAGTTGCTTACCAAGGTGTTGCCCAAGTGGGGCATTACCAGCTCTTACGCCGATGCCGCCAAACCCGAAGAATGGGAAAGCCTGATCCAGGAAAACACCAAATTAATATACATCGAAACGCCTTCTAACCCACAGTTAGAACTAATTGATATGGAGTGGCTGGGTAACCTATGCCGCAAGCACAATATTATCTTTAGCGTAGATAATTGCTTTGCCACGCCTTATCTGCAAACGCCCATAGATTATGGCGCCGATTTGGTAATTCATTCGGCTACTAAATATATTGATGGCCAAGGACGTGTTTTGGGGGGAGCCATTGTGGGCCGCAAAGATTTAATCTCCGAGATTCGCTTCTTTTCGCGCCATACCGGTCCGGCTTTGTCGCCGTTTAACGCCTGGGTGTTATCTAAGAGCCTCGAAACCTTGCCGTTGCGTATGGATCGCCATTGTGCCAATGCCTTAGCCTTAGCCCGGCACCTGGAAACCAGTCCCGAAATGGAGTTGGTGTTGTACCCGATGCTGCCTTCGCATCCGCAGCACGAACTCGCCAAAAAACAAATGAAACAAGGCGGTGGCATTGTAACTTTTGTGGTACAGGGTGGTTACGAGCGGGCCCAGAAATTTATGGATTCCCTCAAAATTGCCTCTAAAACCGCTAACCTCGGCGACAGCCGCACTACCGTTACGCACCCGGCTTCTATGACCCACTCTAAACTTACCCCCGCCGAACGGGAAGCCGTAGGTATTTACGATGGCCTTATCCGGATTTCGGTAGGTTTGGAAAACATCGACGATATTATCCAGGATATTACCCAGGCTTTAGAAGCTTCCGCTTAAAACCGCATCTTAGCTTATTTTCTGTTAGAGCTAATCTAAACAGAGCAGCTAGTTAACCTGGTTAGCAGCTACCATGCAATGGTATCCTGAAGTAGACTAAAGAGTTATAATATGTAATCTGTTTCCCCGGCCTGTCTCCTGACAGGCCGGAAGTTTATTAGCCGCTTACCACCCATCACCTACTCGTGTTATCCTGTCGGGGAATAGGCCAAGGTAGAGGAGAAGGATTTGGTAGAAGGCTTTTCAAATAATCGCAAAGTTTTCTCTTCAACGTTAATACCGTACGGTTTAGTTAAGGCTATCTTAAGTATGCCGTCAAAAATATTCCTTTGCCTAGCCATTAACTTTAATCAGTAGCTAAATTTTTCATTTACTACGCCTCCCGCTAAAGCAAGCGGCAAAGCAGTAAAACCCAACCAGTAAACTTATGAAAAAGCTGCATTACTATTTGGCCGATGTATTTACCGACCGTGTTTTTGGCGGCAACCAGTTAGCGATTTTTCCAGCAGGCCAGGAAGTACCGGAACACCTGATGCAAAAAATAGCCAAGGAACTCAATCTTTCCGAAACAACTTTTGTATTGCCACCCACTAACCCGAGCAATGATATTAAACTGCGCATTTTTACCCCTGGTGCCGAGCTGCCCATGGCGGGCCACCCCACTATAGGTACGGCGTTTGTGTTGCTGCAAAAAGAATATTTAAAACCCACCGGCAATCGCTTAATATTTGAAGAAGGTGTGGGCAATATTTGGGTTGATTTCCAAATGCATGAGAATCAGTTAGGACTGATAACCATGACCCAGCCCCTACCGCAATTTGGCACCACCGTTACCCAACCCCAAGTTCTGGCCGATTTACTGTCGCTAAATCCTACTGATATACTTCCGGGGTTTCCGGCTCAAACTATCTCGTGCGGGGTGCCTTTTTTCTACGTGCCCCTTAAATCTATTGCTGCGGTAAAAAGAGCCAAGCTGCGGCTGGATGTTCTGGAAAATCAACTTAACTACCTGGGTACGCAAAATGTATTTATATTTTCTACCGAAACCGAACAGGCTACCAGCACGGTACACGGCCGCATGTTTTCGCCGGCTCTGGGTATTCCCGAAGATCCCGCTACTGGTAGTGCCTGCGGCCCGCTGGGCTGTTACCTGGTACACTACGGCTTGGTGCCGGCCCAGCCGCAAGCGCAAATTGTTTGCGAACAAGGTTTCGAGATGGGCCGCCCCAGTTTGTTGCATATTACCATTGGGCAGGCAAATGAGCAGATTAACCTGGTAAAAGTAGGTGGTAAAAGTGCTTTGGTGGGCGAAGGCTACCTGTACTTGTAATTATTTAGCCGGCCAAAACCAGCGCAATATTTTAGGTCAGGTTGCAGGCCTTCTATTCCGGTAGATGCCTGCTCCTTTTATCCTGGTTTTTCATTATTTTGCATGTAATAATTGCCTGTTTGTAAACTGCCTTATTTTACTTTGCCAACCAGGTGTAGCTTTACCTAAACCTTAAAGTTATGAACAAATTTCCGCACCTGTCGCGCTACCTAGAATTATTGCTGCACCTGTTATTCTGGCTTTTTATCAGCGGCATAATCTGGCATACCTACCAAAACTACTGGCAAAACCAGTTTAACAGCACTTATGTAGAGATACCCGGCATAGACGGCGAAACAAAAAGTATGATGGAGGCCATGCGCCCCAACCGGAACCTAGACCTGCTGATCCGATATTTTATTTTAATATTTTTTAAGGCTGTTTTCTTTTACCTAAACGTTTTCCTGATTTTTCCGCGCTACCGGCAATCCGAGTCCAAATGGAAATTAATACTGTCGGTGGGTATCAATTTATTCTGGGCGTCTTTGGCTGAATTACTGCTGATGAAATTTTTTCAGCGGGAAGTTTTTGCCCTGCATTTTAATTACGACTGGCGCGAACGCTATGATTTTGTTGATGAAGGACTAATTCCTTTTCTGGCCGTTTTGGGGGGCAGCTATATTTATTGGGCTGCCCGGCAATGGCTTTTGGTAAAAGACGATGTGCAGAAGCTAGGCAAAACCAACGCCGAATTGGCTTTGCTCAAAAACCAGGTAAATCCGCATTTTTTGTTTAACACGCTTAATAATTTGTTCTCGATGGCCATTGAGCGCCACGCCGACGATTTAGCAGAGAGCATTTCGCAACTTACCCATTTAATGCGCTACTCTATTTACGATAGCCAGGTACAGTACATTGAGTTGCACCGCGAAGTAGAATATTTAGAGAACTATATAAAACTACAGAAACTGCGGTTTGCTTCCGAAGATGCGGTTGCCATTAGGTTTAATGTTTACGGCGATACCCAAAGCGTAAGGATAGCGCCCATGCTGCTCATTAATTTTGTAGAGAACGCTTTTAAACACGGCGTTAGCCTTAAACAACCATCGGTTATAAATATTGCCTTAACCACCACCGACGACCAGATTTCTTTTACCGTCGAGAACTCTATTTACCGGCAAAACAAAGAAAGTGCGGTGCAACACGCCGGCTTTGGCCTGGACCACACCAAAAAGCTACTGGAAATGCAGTACCCGCTCCGGCACCAACTCCAGATAACCGAAGAAAATGGTTTGTACAAAGTAGCTTTAACTTTAAAACTCCAGAAAACCAAAGTAGAAGTAATGGCGTGAGAGAGTTATGAGTGAAGAGTTAAAAGTTATGAGTTATGAGTTAAAATATTCTGATAAAAGCTAGCAGAAAACAAAACGCAAATATCTATCGCAACTCCTCACAATCTTCTCAAAATTCCGAATTAAAATTATTTAACTTTTAACTCTCAACTTTTAACTTTTCACTCTTCTACATGAAAAGCATTGCTATCGACGATGAACCCAAAGCCCTGGCGGTAATCCGGCATTATGCCGACAAAGTACCGGCGTTGGAACTGGCGCAGGAGTTCAGGAGCAGTTTAGACGCCCTTGACTACTTAACCCACACGCCCGTCGACCTGATTTTTCTGGATATTAACATGCCCGACCTGACGGGCTTGGAGTTTCTGCAGGCCCTGCCGCAGCCGCCGCTCATTATTTTTACCACCGCTTATTCTGAGTACGCCGTGCAAAGCTACGATTGGGATACCGTAGTTGGTTATTTGCTAAAGCCTATCTTGTTTCCTAAGTTTTTAAAGGCCGTTAACAAAGCAGCCAGCCAATTACACTTACTCACCCATTCGGTTAAACAGCAAGCAAATTTGGCCCGCGCGGCAGAATTTATTCTGGTAAAAAGCGGTACCCAAACGCATCAGCTTAAACTTACCGATATTCTTTACCTGGAGGCCTCGGGCAACCACGTATTTTTTGTAACCAAAGAGCGCAAAGTAATAACCCTGAATACCCTGCAGGAAGTAGCCAAATTATTGCCGCCGCATTTATTTTACCGGGTGCACAAATCTTTTATTATTGGCCGGCAACATTTAGAAATAATAGAATCGTACCAGGTAAAAATTAACGGCCACGAAATACCTTTGGGTAAAACGTTCCGGGAGGCATTTCTGGAAGAATTTAAAAAATAAGCTTTTGCAATTTTCTTAAGCTAATTTACCTCTGCTTGCCGGGCAAATATTTAACTAACCTACACGCGGGTTAGCAAAAATGTCTGCGGTGCAATATTAAAACACAACCTTTTTCCATGCCGGTGTTCCGCCGGTTATTACTTACTGCCGGCTTCTGGCCGCTAATTACAAATAATCAACTTAGAATTTCAGAAACGCACCGTTAATTTAAGGTAGCTATATACTATTATCCGGTATAAACCTTACGGCAGCCTTGTGTCTGGATAATATAGCGTGTATGCAAAAGAATAACAGCGAGCAAATAATTTGTACCCTACAAAGGCACCATAACTATTAAATAAAAAGTAATTTGCCCAATATTATAACTGCTTAAATTACAGATATGATAAAGTTTAATTTAAAACTTTTTTTTTTCGTATTTGTTCGTTAATATACCTACACATTTCCCAGAAAACTCTATTACTATGAAACGATTATTACATTTTATCCTGATTCTGGCCTTGGCGTTAGGACAGGCATGTGAGGGCCCCGAAGGGCCGCAAGGCGAACCAGGACCACAAGGAGCCCCCGGTACACCCGGCGCACCAGGGCCGGCGGGACCTGCTGGACCGGCTGGGACTTCTGTTACAGCAAAGGTTTTTGAGTTTAGAACTACTTTTAATGCTGCAAATGAGTATAGCTCAGGAGTAGGATTTAATAATAGTACTAATAATATAACAGTATCTCCCAATGATGTAGTATTAGTATATCTTTTGGCAGATGTTGCACAGGATGCTGGTGGAAATCAGATACCGTTTTGGTCTGCCCTACCTCAAACATATTATTTTAATAATAATCCTATCACTTATAATTTTGCTTATGCTTCAGTTGGGGTTTCCGTCTATATTGATGCAGCAGATAATGTTTTACCTACTCTACCTGCCGACTATACTACAGATCAATGGTTCAGAGTTGCAATAATACCAGGAGCTCGCCAAGGCGGAAGAGTAATCAAACCCAATATTGATCTTAAGAACTATAACGAAGTAGCTAAGTATTATAACATTACAGAAGCCAATGTAAAGAAAATAGAACTTCAGTAAACGCCAGAATAATTAATTTTTGGTGTTAAGCTAAAAAGAAAAGAGCTGCTATGGAGGTAGCTCTTTTCTTTTTTTACCGCTATTGTAAAATTAGCTAAACGGTTAATTAATATTTTTAAGCTATTTTACAGACCTGCTGTTCAACCTTTTTATAAATATTCGTTTAAACTGTAAAAGAATTTAATTGGTGCTATTGGGTAATTTACCTCTGTAAAATATAACCACAATACCCGTTTCAAGTGGCTTTCGGCCAATTAGTACAATAATAATCTGGGCTACCCCTAAGAATTTTATTATAGTGTTATTAAAAGAAAATATTGACTATCTTTATTCGTTTTGAGCTAGAATACGATAGAAGCACTTTCCAGGTACCATTGCTTATGAATGAAAAACTTTACCATAAATTTAAGGGTAAATGTACCCTTGCTTTATTTCTGCTTAGTATAACGCCTCCGGTAGTAGCTGCGCCGGGAGCCGTAAATAGTATTTTTCAAACGCCGGCTGCCCAGGCCAATATTGGTGTTAGTGGCACGGTTCGCATTCAGGGCACTGGTGGCAGAGCCGCCGAGCCCTCGCCCGGTATAAACGTTATTGAAAAAGGCACCCAAAACGGCACCACTACCGATGCCCAGGGCAATTTCCGGCTTACGATAAAAGATAATGCCGTCTTGGTTTTTACCATGATCGGTTACAAGCCCCAGGAAATTCCGGTAGGCAACCGCACTACCTTTAATATTACCCTTGAAGAAGAAGGACGCAGCCTCGACGAAGTGGTGGTGACGGGTTACCAAACCATCGATCGGAAAATGTTTACCGGCTCCGCGGCGCTTTTAAAAGGCGATGATGCCAAACGCGAAGGAATAACTGATGTGAGCCGGATGCTCGAAGGCCGCGTGGCTGGGGTATCGGTGCAAAACGTATCGGGTACTTTTGGGGCAGCCCCTAAAATTAGGGTGCGGGGGGCAACTTCTATTACCGGCGATAACAAACCCTTGTGGGTGGTAGATGGCGTAATTCTGGAAGATGTAATTAATATTTCGAACGAGCAATTATCTACCGGCGACCCCTCTACGCTCATTGGCTCTTCGGTGGCCGGCTTAAACCCCGACGATATTGAGAGTTTCCAGATATTAAAACACGCCTCGGCTACGGCCATGTACGGAGCCCGGGCTATGAACGGCGTGGTAGTTATTACCACTAAAAAGGGCAAAGTGGGCAAACCCATTGTATCGTACACCGGCAATTACAGCTCTTACTTAAAACCCAGCTACAGCACTTTCGATATCATGAACTCGGCCGACCAGATGTCGATGTATCTGGAATTGGAACGCAAAGGCTGGCTGAACCATTCGGATGCTTCGCGACGGCAAAATGGCGGTGTTTTTACCAAAATGTACGACCTCATTAATTCTTATAATGAAAACACCGGCACCTTTGGTTTGCAAAATACCCCCGAAGCCCGCGGCGCATTTTTAAACCGCTACGCGCAAGCCAACACCGACTGGTTTGATGTTTTGTTCCGGAACTCTTTCATGCAGGAGCATTCATTAAGTATTTCGTCGGGTACAGAAAAAACGCAGTTATATTTCTCTACGAGTTATTTACAGGACAATGGCTGGAGTGTGGCCGACCAGGTAAAACGCTTTACGGCTAATGCACGGGCCAACTTTAATATTTCTGATAAAATATCGTTGGGTTTAATTACGCAAGGTTCTATCCGGGATCAGCAAGCCCCCGGCACGGTAGGTCGCGTAAGTAACCCGGTAACTGGCCAGTACGATCGCGATTTTGATATTAACCCGTTTAGTTACGCCCTTAATAGCAGCCGCACGCTTACCGCTTACGACGAAAATGGCAACCGTGAATATTTCCGCCGCAATTTTGCTCCTTTTAATATTCTGGATGAGCTAGACAACAACACCCTGGACCTTTCATTGCTCGACCTGAAAATACAAGGCGATTTTTCTTATAAAATTAAAAAGAATTTAAAATATTCGTTCCTGGGGGCGTTGCGCTACGCCAAAAGCGGTCAGGAACACAAGGTGCGCGAAAACTCTAACATGGCTAATGCTTACCGGGCCGCCGGCGACGCTACCGTACAAAATGCAAATAAGTTTCTGTACCGCGACCCCGACAACCCCGAAGCCCAGCCAGTGGTGGTGTTGCCCTACGGCGGCTTTTACAATACCACCGACGACAATATTGTAAGTTATAACTTCCGGAATAATTTAGAATGGGATAAAACCCTGAACGATATTCATACCTTGCGCTTTTTTGCCTCGCAGGAACTGCGCTATGCCAACCGCCAGAACCGGCTATTTAATGGCTACGGCTACCAGTACGATAAAGGTGGTGTACCTTATGTAGATTACCGGCTTATTAAGAAAAACATTGAAGGTAATTTTAATTATTACAGTATGAATATGCGGTACGACCGTTTCTTGGCGTATATGGCCAATGGCGCTTACTCGTACCGGGGTAAATACAACCTAAACAGTACCGTACGCTACGATGGCTCTAACCTGTTGGGCGAGGCCCATACGGCCCGCTGGTTGCCCACCTGGAACGTGAGCGGCTCCTGGAACCTGGATACCGAACCTTTTATGGAGCAGTTTGCCAACGTTGTAAACCGCTTAACTTTACGCGCTACGTATGGGTTAACCGCCAGTATGGGCAGCGCCACTAACTCCAGTTTGGTACTGCAAAACACCAGTACCCGCCGGCCTTACTTATCAGAAGTAGAATCACAGATTTATATCCAATACCTCGAAAACTCAGAGCTTACCTGGGAAAAACAGTACGAAACCAACGTAGGCCTGGATGCTGGTTTATTTAACGAACGCGTAAACGTAACCATAGATGCTTACCGCCGGAACGGGTTTGATTTAATTGGAGAATTACGCACCTCGGGTATTGGCGGCGAAGCCCTTAAAACGGCTAATTATGCCGATATGCGATCGCAAGGTTTAGAACTAACCATAGGCAGCAATATTTTAAATAACCAAACCCTCACCTTCCGGACCCAGTTAACCGGGGCTTACAACCAAGGCAAAATTACCAACCTGAAAAACGAACCCAATATTTGGGCTTTGGTTACACCCGATGGCGGCCCCAAAGAAGGTTACCCGTACCGGGGCTTGTTTTCCATACCCTTCGTGGGTTTAGATCCGGTAAATGGTTCGCCGCTATTTAAAAACGAAAACGGCGAAACTACCGGCAACATTTACCTGCAGGGCCAGGAAACGGCTTTTTTAAAATACGAAGGACCGATTGACCCCATCTTTACCGGTGGCTGGTTTAACTCGGTACGGTACAAGAATTTTTCGTTGTCGGCTTTGGTTACTTACAGCGGCGGCAATAAACTGCGGCTAAACCCGGCTTTTGCTACCAGCTATACCGATGTAGATGCCATGCCCACTGCGTTTAACTACCGCTGGACCTTGCCCGGCGACGAAGAAACCACCAATGTGCCTTCTATTCTGGACCGGATATACGCAGCCAATTTAGGGGGTACTTATCCTTATAACAACTACAATTACTCTTCGGCGCGGGTAGTAGATGGCGATTTTGTACGCCTGAAACAAGTTTCGCTTACTTATAATTTACCGGCGGCCCGCATCAGCACCATTGGCCTGAATAATTTATCGCTAAGCTTAGTGGCCAATAATCCGTGGTTAATTTATGCCGATAAGCGCCTGAATGGCCAGGATCCGGAATTTTTTAGCTCGGGCGGGGTGGCCATGCCTATACCGCGGCAGTTTACTTTATCTTTAAAAATTGGTTTATAGTTGGTAAAAGCAATGGGTAAAATAATTTAATTTTTACTACTACCCGCTTTACCGCTCTTTTAAAAACCTACTGCGTTTACGCCTAATACAAAATGAAAAAAATAACTTTATATATTTCCCTCGGCAGCCTGCTGGCTTTTACCAGTTGCGAGAAATTTCTGGAACAACCCGTCGACCAGCGTACCCAGCTCGATACCGTAGAGAAGGTGAGCGAATTACTCGTTACGGCTTACCCCCAGGCCGATTATGCTACTTTTACCGAATCGATGTCGGATTTGGCGCAAGACCGCGGTATTGGACAAGGCATTGTAGAACCGGAAAACCGGGCACCCTACTTTTTCCAGGATGTACCCTACCGCGAGCAAGGCTCGCCGGATTATTATTGGTATGCCTGCTATAAAGCCATTGCGGCAGCTAACCACGCCTTAGAAGCAATTGCCAAAGCCGCTAACCCCGAAGCTTACCAGGCTTACAAAGGCGAAGCTTTACTCGCCCGGGCCTATTCGCATTTTATGCTGGTAACGCTTTTTTCTAAAGTATACAACCCCCAAACTGCCAACTCCGATCCCGGCATACCCTACGTTACCGAGCCCGAGAAAGTAGTTTTGGGCCAGTATAGCCGGCAAAACGTAGCGTATGTGTACCAGCAAATAGAAAAAGACTTAACCGAAGGTTTGCCTTTAATTAACAACCAGGCGTACCGCATACCTAAATATCATTTTAATACCACTGCGGCGCATGCTTTTGCTACCCGTTTTTATCTGTTTAAAAAAGACTACGCCAAAGTAATTGAGCACGCCAACCTGGCTTTCCCGGGTAATACCCTAGTTTCTAATTTACGGCCCTGGGTAAGTGTATACAGCAACTTAACCGCTAACGAAGGCTTGGCTATTTACACCCAAGCTACGCAAAATGCCAATTTACTCCTCGTAGAGACCCAATCGTTGTGGGCGCGTAATCTGGGGCAATACCGGTTTGGTTTAAACAATGCCGTGGTAAGCCGCTTGTTCCGGAGCTTTAATGTAACAGGTGCACGCTGGGTTTTCCCGATTTACCAGCAAGGCGACGAAAATTACCTAATCTTGAAATTCCGGGAGCATTTTGTACGGGAAGACGTAAACGCTGACATTGGCTTACCCCACACCATTTTTCCGTTGTTTACCGCCGAAGAAGTATTATTTAACCGCGCCGAAGCTTACCTGGAAATGAATAACAATACCGCCGCCCGCGCCGATTTAAACTTGTACGCCAGTACCCGAATCGAGAATTACAATGCTACTACGCATAATATTACCGATGCTAAGCTCCGGAATTATTACAACACCACCAATGTAAAACAAGGTTTACTGGCCGCTTTGCTCGATTTTAAAGCCGCCGAATTTGTACAGGAAGGTATGCGGTGGTTCGATATTTTGCGCCATGGCCTTACCGTAACCCATACCACCGCTGAAGGACAAACCTTAACCCTTGGCCCCGATGATCCGCGCCGCGTTATTCAAATACCACAAGAAGTTGTATTGTCTGGTATCGAGCGGAACCCGCGTTAAAAGCACTTTATTATTTAGCATAAAATGAAAAAGAATTATATAACCTTATTTGCGTTGCTCCTGGGCTTGCACGTATTAACCGGCTGCAACGAAAAAGACGATCTGGATACTGAACTGACCGGTTTAGGCGGCGAGACCTGGGTAAAAGGCCCCGTTGATAATTGGCTCGATCAGAATTATGTTACCCCCTATAACATAGAAGTAAAATACCGCTTCGACCGGTACGAAGTAGCTTTGGGCCGGGTACTTACTCCACCGCGCGAAGACAAAGTTATTCCGGTAATGGAAACTATTCAGAAAACTTGGATTGAACCGTATAACCTGGAAGCCGGACCAAATTTTATCAAGAAACTATCGCCCAAACAATTTGTGCTGGTGGGTAGCGCCTCCTATAACACCAATGGCACCATCGTTTTGGGTACCGCCGAAGGAGGCCGTAAAATTGTGCTGTACGTGGTAAACGATTTTGATAAAAAACTCAAAGGCGAGGTAAAGCAAATGCTGCATACCATCCACCACGAGTTTGGCCACATTTTACACCAAACCATTATGTACCCCGAAGAATTTAAAAGAATTACCACCGGCTATACGGCCAGTTGGAACGACTTTTCTTTGGCCGATGCCCGCTCGCGGGGTTACATAACCGAATACGCCCGCAGCAACCCCGATGATGATTTTGTAGAAATGATTTCGATTATGCTGATAGAAGGCCGGACCGGCTTTAACAATATTGTTTCCAGTGTGCCGGCCAGTGCCCAGCCTTTACTGCGCCGCAAAGAAGAAATAGTGGTACGGTATTTTAAAGAGGCTTGGAACATTGATTTCTACAACTTGCAAGCCCGCACCCAAACGGCTATTGATAATTTATAAGGGTTCCGGAAAGTACCCGTCAAATTTATTTGCGTTATGTATATGAAAAAAATATTACTCCTGAGCTTGGTGCTGGTGACGCTGCTAACGGCCTGCCAGCAGGACGATGAGCTGGATCCCAACGAAAGGCCAGATGCTCGCTTAAATAAAACCCTTACCGATTATAAAAACCAGCTTACCGGTTCAGAACACGGTTGGAAAGCCGTATTGTACCCCGATGGTGGCGCCGGTTACAGTTTCTACATTAAGTTTAATGCCAACGACCGGGTTTCGATGACCAGCGATATAAATGCCACTACGGCTGCTACGGCCCTGGAAAGCACGTACCGCTTAAAAGCCCTGCAACGACCGGCTTTAATATTCGATACCTACAACTACATGCATATTCTGGCCGATCCGGATCCGGCCAAAAGTAACGGCGATGTGGGTGCCGGTAAATATTCGGATTTTGAATTTTCTTTTGCATCGGTAACGCCCGAAACCATAACCCTGACCGGTAACTTGCAAGGTAGCCGTATGATATTAACCAAAGCCACTGCCGATGACGCCGCTAATTTCATCCGGAGAACGGCCGAAACGGCGAGCACCTTCGAGAACCTGCAAAATTTAACGACTTACTTTAAACGGGTAACTTTGGGCAGCACTACTTTCGATGTTAATTTCGATAGTAACCTGAGGCAAATCATGTTTACGTACTTTGAGGGCGGTGCGCTTAAAACTTTTACCACTACTTATTATTATTCAGAAAGCGGGATTATGCTCCTGGAGCCTTTTGTTACAAATGGCGTTACCATTACCAGCCTGAATAATATGCAATACACGGCGGCTACCCGGCGCTTTACCTTAAATATTAATAATACAGCGGCCACTATTCAGGAAGCAACCCGGCCTCTGGGCATAGATTTAAATTTTGCCCGCAGCTTTTTTAACGACCCCGGCGATGACTATTGGGTGGCTGAAACCGGATTTACCGTAAGTGGCAGAATAGATGCCTTAAATGTTGGCTCAATACCAAACTATTACTTTATCGCCTATTGGCCTAAATACGGTACTTCTGGCGGTCGTAATTACGATTTATTAGGCTTTGTTACACTTAATGCGGCCCGTACCGGCTTAGAACTAAACTTTGGCCCGGCCGCAACGCCATCGCTTACTTCTGATGGCCGGCTTGTATTTACCAACTTAGGCATGTTGGGTACCGTACCTACTGGCCAGGAGGCCGTAGTAACCGCTACCCGCCAGGCCTGGACCGATACGCAAGGCTTTTACATTATTCAGACTGGTGCCAACAGCGTAGATTTGGTTAGTGCCCGCGATGCCCGAACGTGGCTTAGCCTGTACCGTTAATATTTTAGAATATTACTAAACACTTCTAAACAAAAAAACTCCTGGCAAATATTTACCAGGAGTTTTTGTTTATACTCGGTTAGTAATCAACCTGGAGTTTTCTCAAATGTAAAATCTCTGTTATACTACACTAACCGGCTCTACCGAAAAAGAATGTGTAATTTCGGCGGTTTTATTCAAGATAGCTGTAACGGAGCAATATTTTTCCATTGATAAATCAATGGCCCGTTTTACTTTATCTTCGTTCAGGTCGCCTTTAAACTGGTAATGCACATGAATGGTTTTAAAAACCGATGGCGTTTCGTTGGGTACCCGTTCGGCCTCAATGGTAATACGCATATCGTCGATTAGCTGGCGCTGCTTTTGCAAAATCAGCACAATATCAATGGCGCTGCAGCCACCCAAACCCATTAAAATCATTTCCATGGGGCGAGCCCCGGCGTTTACCCCACCAATATCCGGCGAGCCATCTATATGCACGGCTACATCAGCCGCACCTACCGCTTCAAAATGAAAGGCATCGTTTACGCGCCTTAATTCTACTTTCATATTTACCAGCTTTTAGTATCAGGTTTCAATATCCCGACAAAATTAAGATTTTCGGTATTATACTTTACAAAGTTTACTTAGCTATTTACTTAAAATGCCAAGTCACCGCCACAACTTAATTTTATCTTATACATACAGAACACTCCGGATTGCCAGAATAATTCAATATTTGTAATCGGCTAAGCGGTTGCCCGCCATTAATCAGCCTGAGGCGGTTTAGGTGGTTCCATAACTGTACCACAGTTTTTACAGGTACGCTTATCGGTATCGGCGTAAAATTTATTCATTACCTCCGGTAGTTGTTTTACAATATCGGTTACTTCTAAATATTCTTCGTACAGTTTTTCGCCGCAGTTTTCGCAAAACCACAAAAAACCGTCCTGCTCGCCGGGTTGCCGGTAACGCTCAATTACCAAACCAATGGTATTGGCGGGGCGTTGCGGCAAATGCGGCACTTTGGCCGGTAACAAAAATATTTCGCCTTCTTTTACCGGCACATCTACAGGTTTACCATTTTCTATAATCCGCACGTTTATATCGCCCTGAATCTGGTAAAAAAACTCTTCACCTTCCTCGTAATGAAAATCTTTCCGGGAATTGGGTCCGCCTACTACCATTACAATAAAGTCTTGGTTATCTTTAAAAACCTGCGCATTGCCTACCGGTGGTTTTAAAATATGGCGGTGTTCATCAATCCATTTCTGAAAATTAAAAGGTCTGGTTATCATGTTATTGTCCGTTATGCGTTAATCGTTGTTCGGTTTAATTACTTTCCCCAATATTAACGTTTTTAAAGAAAGCACATTTTTACGAATAAATATATAAAATAGCCTTTAACGTACGTACAAACCTGACAAATAATAGCCTTTAAATAGCTTTAAACCGAAATACTTTTTTAATAACAAACCACCATTAACGAACAACGCTTAATTTTACGGTCATGGATTTAAATCTGAAAAATAAAAAGGCCTTGGTTTGTGGCAGCACGCAAGGTATTGGCAAAGCTACGGCCCTGGAGCTAGCTTTATTGGGCGCTTCGGTAACTTTAATCGCCCGCAACGAAGAAAAATTAAGAGCCACGCTAACCGAACTGGATGTTAGCCAAGGCCAGCAACATGAATATTTAGTAGCCGATTTCTCGCAGCCCGAAATACTAGCCGAAAAAATACAGCGTTACGTACAACAGCAGGAAGCCATACATATTTTAATAAATAATACTGGTGGGCCAGCCGGCGGACCAATTTTAGACGCCGACTTACTTGCTTTTAAACAAGCTTTAGAAAGTCATCTTTTTTGCAACCATATTTTAGTGCAAGCCGTGGTACCGCTCATGAAAAAAGCCGGCTACGGCCGCATCATAAATATTATATCCACATCGGTAAAGCAGCCTATTGTGGGACTGGGCGTTTCTAATACTACCCGTGGGGCTGTAGCCAGTTGGGCCAAGACTTTATCGTTTGAGTTAGCCGGGTTTGGTATTACCGTTAACAATGTGTTGCCGGGCGCTACAGTTACCGGGCGACATACCTCGTTAATAGAAGCCAAAGTTCAAAAAACCGGGCGCTCTGTTACCGAAATAGAAGCCGAAATGCTGCAAACTATTCCGGCAGCCCGTTTTGGCGAACCTGCCGAAGTAGCGGCTGCGGCCGCCTTTTTAGCCAGCCCAGCCGCCGCTTATATTAACGGCGTAAGCATTGCGGTAGATGGTGGCCGGACGAGCAGTTTGTAAAATAGCGTATTTACCGTGCTGCGTTTTTAGATTTATTTATACGAATGAATAAAATATTTGCTCTTATTCCCTTATTAGGCGTTGTTTGGGTAAGCCTTACCGGTTGCGGCAAAGATCCGGAACCGCGCACCGGTTTGTTATTTGCTGCCGGCAATAATTTAATTACCGGTAACCAAAATGTAACAGGCAGCCAGGTATACGCCACATCGCTGTATGCCCAAACCAACGAAAATAATCCTTATACCCGTTTCCGGATTACACGCACCTACGACGACAGCATATCTATTACTTACCTGGACTCGGCTTTAAACACCACGGAGTTTGGCTTGTACTTAACTTTTGGCACTCGGGGCCGGGTGGGCAGAGAGACCTGGAAATTTGCCATAACCGACAAAGAGAATAAAGAATATAGCCGAGAATTTACCCTGGCAACGTCTTCGGGCAACGGCAAACAACCTTTTAATAATTACAGCAGCTATTTTTATAAAAATTCGGCTTTAGAAAACCTAAAATATTTTTCTTTACGCGATGGCACCGTTTACCCCGGCTTTATTGGTCGCCGGAATCCGCAGGTAGCCCCTTACGTAGATTTTTATTTTGACCAGGATGCCACTAAAAATATTTCGGTAAATGGCGTAGCAACTGCCGGCACCAACTTTAAAACTACCACCCTCGATCCCAAAGCTTTTAATGAAGTTACAAAGCTGGAAGACTTGAAAAACGTTTATACTACCACCAGCAGTGCGCCACTAACCACTGTTTCGGGTTTGCGGAAAAACCAGGTTATTGCTTTTAAAACCAATACCCGGTCGGGCCTGCTCCGGATTAATACCATTAATAAAGGTTGGGATTTAGTTAAAAACGACTCAGTTCTGGTACGCATGACCTACGATATAAAAGCGGAAAAATAATTTAGCTGGCGCTTGATTCTAAGTTAAGAGGTGCCAGGCATAAAAGCATTTTATTCTTGTCTAAACCGTAACTAATGTCTGACATACAAGCTTGATTCATTTGCTGATTACAAGCAAGCGCATTTAATCAACTTTAATATAATTGTATTCAAATAAAAAGGGAGCCGCGAACGCGACTCCCTTTTTATTTGAATACTCTTGTAAATTATCAGAAACTCAGGCCAACGGTAACTACCAGGTTATTATTTTTGTTGGTGGTATTAACTACTGGCTGTTCATTATTATTGAGGGTGTACGGCGAGTAAGCGGTTTTATAATTACCATTTACCAACGCTACATCTACAAAATAGTTAGCTTGTTTTATACCAGCCCCTGCAGTAATAAAGGTTTGTTTCCGATCGATGGAACTATTGGCGTAGGGGTCGCCGAAATGCGCAAAACCGGCCCGCACCCGGAAAATATCAAAGCGGCCTTCGGCTCCCAATTTTACATTAATGGCATTGGTATAAATACTGCTCGTCCGATTGTTGACATCCCGGAACTCACTACTAACACTTGGGTCTTTTAAGCGTGCCCGGCTGTAATCTACATATTCTACATCGCCGGAAACAAAGCCATATTTACCCAACAGCACCGCTACCCCACCATTGGCGCGCCAAGGCGTAGTTAAATTGTACTGGTACTCACCTGGGTCGGTAGAGGCATCGTAGTTTACACCTTTTACATTCGTTTGCAAACGGGTAATATATTGGTCGTTCATGGAGTAGAGCGTAGGTGTCTGGATACTGGCACCTAACCGCACAACATCGGTAGGCCGGAAAATAACCCCTATCCGGGCATTAATACCGTTACCGGTAGTGGTAAATTCGTCGCGCAGGTTCAAATCCGTAAAATCAGTAGTAGGGTCGCTTTCCGATTCGCGATATACCCGTTCCTGCCGGTAACGCAAGGTAGAGAACCCAATGGCCCCACCCAGGTACAATTTATCGCGGTAACTGGCCCCGTACGAAAAATCCCATTGGTTTTGGGCTCCTGTACTCAGCACATCTTCGGCTTGCCTGATTCTGCCTTTCCGATCAATCGCATAAAAGCCTTTGTCGTCTTCGTTAATGAGGTACGTTTCGTAAGCCAAGCCTTCCAGGTTTTCGAAATTAGTTTGCCCAATTCCGTAAGCATCGGCCGTTTCGGCAATAGATTCTAAAATGGTTGATTCGGTTTCGCTGGTTAGGCGGTCGTAATTGAATTTATTCTGAAAGTTATTTTGCCGGGTAAATCCAATCCCAAAAGAACCACCACGCCAGTCGCCTTCTGTACCATCGCTTTTGCGACGGGCAAACACCACGCTAAAACCAGAAACGTTCATATTCTGCCGTTGATCGACAGAAGTACTGCCGCCAACTACACTAGAAGTATTGTTAAAGGTTATACCGGGGGTAAAGGTAAATTCAGAGCGCCGGTACAATCCCAATCCAGCCGGGTTACCAGCTAAATTACCGGCATCGGCTCCTAATGCTACTTGCGACCCACCAATGCCTTGCACCCGGGCGGTACCGCCAATCCCTAGCTGGGAGTAGCGTAAAGCATCGGTTTCGGTTTGGGCCATTACATTACTGGAAAGGCATAGCAATGCCAGGCCGGTTAAAATATTAATCGATTTCATGTTACTTAAACTAATTTAGTAATTACTACTAATTTCTGGGGCGGCCACCGCTGCTCCGGCCACCACCACTGCTGCTACCGCCACCGCCGTTATAAGATGGTGTGGGCCGGCTGCTGGGAGCTTCGTAAGTACGTTGTTGCTGCCGGGGCGCTTCGTAGGTCCGTTCCTGCCGAGGTGCCTCGTACGTACGCTCCTGCCGTTGCGAAGGCTGATACGTTTCGCGGGATTGCCGGCTTGGCCGTGACTCTTGCGGCGTTGCCTGCTCCATGCGCCGTTGCTGGCGCGAGTTAGGAGCCGGGGTATAATTTTCGGTGTTGTTCCGCTCTGGGCTGGGCTGTACCGTGCCCTGGGTATTAGCCGGCTGATCCGGGAAGCTGTAGTTACCGGGCTCTACCTGACGACCACGTCCCCGACGCGCAGGAGTTTCTACACCCGGCGTTGTATTTAACTGCGGGGTTTCGGTTACCCGCTCGGCATTATTATTTATAACCTGACCTTGACGGGCATTCCGGCTGCTTCTGGCTGGCAAATTATCTGCATTCGTTGCACCAGGGTTTACAGTCGTTGTACGGTCGGCATTATTACCGGGGGCAGCTACACCGTTTACGTTATTATTAGGTGTAACAATATCGCTGGCGTTGCGGCTCCGGGATGCACGGCCATCGGCCGGACGGGCAACCCCGCCACCGCCAACACCTGGCGCTACTACACCGCCACCGCCTGAGTTTACCCCACCGGTATTGTTACGGGGCCGCGAACCATTATTAGCGGTATTACTACCGGTAGGCACACTGCTCCGCTCGCGTCTTGGGCCGTATTGTACCCGGGTAGCGTTATTGGTTTCGTTACGGTACCAGCCATTATTGGCGTAGTAATAATTATTGTTATAAAAGCGGTGGTTAAACCCACCATAATACCCCCCACCGTAATACGGCGAACCATACCAGCCACCAAACATAGGCCGGCCAATAACAACCGTTAAGCCCGTGTAAATTCTGGGATAACCGTAAAAGGAGTAAGGACTATAATAAAACGGATCGTAAACCGAGTAAAAAGGATCATAAAAAGCAGAACGGCCGTACATAAACGGATTACGGTTATACCAATAAAAATCGTTATAGGCGTAATCGTAATAAGACAACCCTCCTCGGTAAGGTGTATTGTACCGTCCTAAGCGCGACGACGCATAATCATCTGAATAATAGTTGGCATCGCTGTTATTTATATCGGCATAGGTATTACCGGTTCCACTGTTTTTTTCCGAATATTCCGGATTAGGCACTGCATCTTCTGCAACCGGCACATTGGCATTGTTTTCTGCTTGTGCGGTTACAACTCGGTCCTGAATGATGGTTTTATCTTTAGAAGTATAATACACATCATCGTACTCCGATGACTGAAAAGCAGTCGGGCTGGCACAGCCAACAGCAAAGCCGGCCAACAAGGGTAATAAGAATACTTTGTTTATATTTTTCATGGCCGTGGTGACTAAAAATGGTAACCTGGAACAAAAATTAATTTTATTTAAGGGCAATCGCAGCTCCAAGTAACGGTTTAATTTATTTATTAACGTAATTTGGCGTTGGATTGGTACAACAATTTTTGATAAATAAAGCAAAACTTGTACCAAATAGATATAATTTTGCTATACTACAAATATAATAATAAAAATGAGTAAAAGCCTACCTAAAAGAAGCGAAGATTATTCTCTATGGTATAACGAATTAGTAAAGCGGGCCGGCCTGGCCGAAAATTCGCCGGTGCGCGGTTGTATGGTCATAAAACCGTACGGTTACGCCATTTGGGAAAAGATGCAACGCATTCTGGATGATATGTTTAAGCAAACCGGACATACCAATGCTTACTTTCCGTTGTTTATTCCAAAATCGTTTTTTAGCAAAGAAGCCAGCCACGTAGAAGGCTTTGCCAAAGAGTGCGCTGTAATAACCCATTATCGTTTAAAAAATGCCGAAGACGGTAGCGGGGTAGTAGTAGATCCGGAAGCCAAACTGGAAGAAGAATTAATTGTGCGGCCTACTTCAGAAACGGTAATCTGGAATACGTACAAAAGCTGGATACAATCTTACCGCGATTTGCCGTTACTCATAAACCAATGGGCCAACGTAGTGCGCTGGGAAATGCGAACCCGCCTTTTTTTACGTACCACCGAGTTTTTATGGCAGGAAGGACATACCGCTCATGCCACGGCCGAAGAAGCTATTGCTGAAACCGAACAGATGTTGGGCGTTTACGCCGAATTTGCCGAAAATTATATGGCGGTGCCCGTGGTAAAAGGCATTAAAACGCCTAATGAGCGTTTTGCCGGGGCTATAGAAACCTATTGTATTGAGGGTTTAATGCAAGATGGCAAAGCCTTACAAGCCGGTACGTCGCACTTTTTGGGTCAGAACTTTGCCAAAGCCTTTGATGTAAAATTTGCCACCAAAGAAGGTAACTTAGATTACGTATGGGGCACCTCGTGGGGTGTAAGTACCCGCTTAATGGGTGCTTTAATTATGGCCCACTCCGACGACGAAGGCCTGGTACTCCCCCCTAAATTAGCCCCGATACAGGTCGTAATTATTCCAATCTTTTTTAACGAAACCCAACTGACGCAGATTAGCGAAAAAGCGTTGCAAATTAAAAAAGAACTCGAAGCCAAAGGTATTTCGGTTAAATACGATAACCGCGACACCCAGAAGCCCGGCTGGAAATTTGCCGAATACGAATTACAAGGTGTGCCGGTGCGGATTGCTTTAGGCGCCCGTGACCTGGAAAAAGGCACCGCCGAAGTAGCCCGCCGCGACACCAAAGAGAAAACCATTTACCCGGTAGATAATCTTTCGGAAACGGTAGCGCAGTTATTAGATGCTATCCAGGAGAATATTTACCAAAAGGCTTTCCAGTTCCGGCAGGAAAACACCACCAAAGTAGATTCTTACGATGAGTTTAAGCAGGTACTTGATGGAAAAGGCGGCTTTATTCTGGCGCACTGGGACGGCACTCCTGAAACCGAAGAACGCATAAAAGAAGAAACCAAAGCCACCATCCGGTGTATTGCCCTGGATACCGAACCGGAAAACGGCACTTGTATGGTTACGGGCAAGCCCTCTAACCGGCGGGTATATTTTGCGCGGGCGTACTAACTGATGTTAAGCAACAATAATTCAATTAGCTTAAACCCACTCACCACCGTCATTCCGGAGTTTTTTTTGATTAGCAACCCGGAAGATTCTTGTCAGAATGATGGAAGTGGAAGGGTGAACCCTAAAATTAATATTTAATGCTGCATCTGCGTAAGATCAGTTACTAAGTAAATAGTACCTTTTAGACGCAGCTTAACTAAAATAAATAATACAAAACCAAAAAGGCGACCCGGATAATATTATCCGGGTCGCCTTTTTGGTTTAACCGTTTCTTATTACCTATTTCTTGATGATTACAAAATCCACGCGGCGGTTCATTTTCCGGGTTTCTTCTTTGGCGTTGCTGTAAAGCGGTTTAGAACCACCATAACCTTTCGCTCTGATTCGCTTCTTATCAATACCATTGGCTACCAGGTACTTTTTAACTTCGTTTACCCGATTTTGCGATAATTCCAGGTTCGCCCGGGCATCGCCTTGGTTATCGGTGTGACCCTGAATTTCAATTTCCATGGTTGGGCTTTCTTTCATGTACTGCACAAGTAAGTTCAACTCGTTGAAAGAGCTTTCTAACAGGTCATATTTACCCCGTTCAAAAACTAAATTATTCAGGCTAATCTTTTTACCTACTTCTTTCGCTACCAGTTCCAAATCTTTTGCTTCTTCTTTGTAAGCTTTGGTATCGGTGGCATCAATTTCTTCGTTCATGGCAATGTAGCCATCGGCTTCGGCACGGTAACCATATTTAACCCCTTTGGGCAAGGTAATGGTGTAAGACCCATCTATTGGGTTGGTACGGGCAGTACCAATTTCCTTACCACCCGGATACTCTACGTACACTATTTTAGCGTCGACAGGCTTTTTGGTAATACCGTCTACTACTTTACCGGTAACCAATATAACCGGCTCTGGTTTAAAGCGCTCTTTTAACTCAATCCGGAAAATATCGCGCGAGCCCTGCGTGCCACCCCGCGATGATACCAGGTAAGCATCTCTACCGGCTGCTGATACGGTGTAATAAGCTTCATAATCGGCGGTATTTACCGTAGGGCCCAAATTTACCGGTGCCGACCAGTTTTGCCAGGTATCATCGAGGCGTTTAGAATAGAAAATATCGCTTTTGCCGTAGCCTTTGTGTCCTTCCGAAGCAAAATACAAGGTTTTCTCATCGGCTGCTAAAAACGGCGCAAAATCAGCTTTTTTGGAATTTATCTGGCTGCCTAAGTTCATGGGTTTAGACCAAACACCAAATTGCTTCTGAAAACTAACGTATAAATCCAATTCGCCTACGGCGTCTTCGCGTTCTACCGCCATTAATAAAACTTTACCGGAGTTCGATAAAAAATAATCCACATTGGCTTTATCGGTATTGTAATAATTCAAAATATTAACTTTGGTAGGCAAACTCCACCCCTTCTTGGTGCGGGTAGTAATAGAAGCACCTTCCATGGTCATAGAACCATCGGGGTTATAATTATTAATTAACAACAGGGAGTTACCATCGGGGGTAACCGAACAAACCCCGTTGGGATCGGCGGTATTAATGGGAGCTCCTAAACTTTTTGCCTCCGACCATTTATGTTCCTGGGCATTAAGCAAGGTAGAATACCAGATATCTTGCTCGTCTTGTAGGCCACCTTTGTTTTTAGAATAAAACTGCCGCGCAAAATAAAGCGTTTTTCCGTCCGGCGATATTACCGGCCGTACTTCGGTAAAACGGGTATTTACGGTCGGCCCTAAATTCTGCAGCACCGAATCGTACACCACACCTTCCTTTTCTTCAACTTCGGGGTTCTGTGCCTGCCCCGAAACATAAGCTCCCAACGCTAAAACCAGAACTAAAACTTTTTTATACCACATGACCAGATATTTAAATAATCCTAAAATTAGGAAACAATATTTAAATATCATCGTTTAAGACAAAATATTATTTTACCCAGATGAAGAAACATAAAAAAAGGATTGTATTTATTGGTTAAATACAATCCTACTAGGTAAAATACTGTTTTTATTAAGAAGCTTTCAAGGTGATTTTCCGTTCTACGGTATTAAACGGACCAGGAATTAATTTACCGTCTTTGTCGAGCAATTCCAGTTTAATTGTGTTTTCGCCCATTGGTAAACCTTCAATAGTATAAGGTAACCATTGGTTCAGCATAAACTCGGTACCATTAATGGTAGCGCGCACTTTATTGCCGTTCTCGCCCAAATCAGTGTTTACCAGGTAAAAATCAAGCATTACTTTTTTGGTATCATTACCGGTATAATCGCCTTTGGGGCGGCTGTAAAAAAGATGTTCGCCTTTTGTATCGAAATTAGCGCCCGGGCCGGTAGTACTGTTGCCTACGTTTATTACCCGCAAATCATACGCATCTTTGTGTTTTAAACTTTCGTGGTAAGACCGCGACAAGAAAGACAACACTACGTGGCTACCATCTTTTACCGGTTTGGTAAACGTGGTGGTATAATGCGCGGTATAAGGCTCATTGTCTACTATATTATGAATATGCTGCCCTTCTTTAGAGTTGGCATGGTCATGATGCGCCGGCCCTTCGGTGGTTTGGGCGGTAAGCTGGTAGTTTTCTAATTCGTAAACAAAATTAACTTCGCCCGACGGTACTTTACCATTTTCTTCCGGCTTATCCAGTTCTAAATCAGCATCCGGAAACTTAGGCGAATTATTAAATGAATAAACTTTAAGTCCGTTTTTCTCCATTACCGGCCCCGTGCCACCGGCAGAATCAGTGGGAGCAGTAGTGGCTAAACTATCGGCGTTGGATGTTTCTGTATTATTCTCGGCACCGGCTTGTTTATTACCGGAATTGTTGCAGGCACTTAGGTTTATAACGGCTGCAACCGAAGCAAAAAGCATTAGTTTCTTCATAGTAAGGTTTGGTTAATGTTGGTTTAAAGTAAATCAAATTTATAAAAATTGGCTAAATTGCAGGGTTAAATTACACCTTTATTTTAGGATTATTAAACATACGTTATGAGCGACCAATTAGTAGAAAAAATTCCTTCTCTGGACCTAAACGACTTTGTATTGGGCGATGCCGGGAAGAAAAATAAATTTGTGCAGGATTTAGGCGAGGCGTTCCAATCGATTGGTTTTGTGGCTATTCGTAACCACGGCTTAAGCGATGAGCTTACCGAAAAACTATACGCGGCCGTTAAAAAGTTTTTTGCCTTACCCGAAAATATAAAACAAAAATACGAAAAACCTACTTTAGCTGGGCAACGCGGTTATATTAGCAAAGGCAAAGAGCACGCCAAGGGCCGTAATACCGGCGATTTAAAAGAGTTTTACCACGTGGGCCAGGAATTAGCCGCCGAAGAATTAGCCGCCGAAAACTACCCGGCTAATATTTGGCCCGACGAAGTACCGGAGTTTAAAGAAACAACTTTAACCGCTTACCGGGCCTTAGAAAAAGCCGGACAGAACATGCTCCGGGCCATTGCCCTTTATTTGGGCTTAGACGAAAACTATTTCGACGACAAAGTACATAAAGGCAATAGCATTTTACGGCAAATTCATTATTTCCCGATTGAAGACCCGGATAGCGTACCAGCCGATGCCGTACGGGCTGCCGAACATGGCGATATAAACCTGATAACTTTATTAATGGGTGCCAGCGCCGATGGCTTACAGGTATTGCGGCGCGACGGTAAATGGATACCCATAACGGCTTTACCCGAACAAGTAGTGGTAAACGTAGGCGATATGCTGTCGCGGCACACCAACAACAAATTAAAATCTACCATACACCGGGTAGTAAATCCGCCACGCGAATTAATGAACACCTCGCGCTACTCTATTCCGTTTTTTATGCACCCGCGCACCGAAATGGATTTAACTTGCCTGGAGAGTTGCATTGATGCCGAAAACCCCAAAGCCTATACCGATATTACCGCCGGCGACTTTTTAACGGAGCGCTTAATTGAATTAGGCTTGCTTAAAAAATAGCTTGTTATTTAGGTTACAACTGGCTTGGCAAAGAAATATAACAGCCTTAAAAAAATCTGTTTTATTTCTGATAATTAATTAGTTAATTCACTACAGATACTTTTTAGGCAGAAGCAAAGCCACCACCAACGGCGGCTTTGCTTCTTATTGCTGGTAGTTATGAAGTTACTCTACTCCGAGCCACGGGAAAAAGAAAAAGCCAAAAAAGGTTTTAACCTGCGCTACTACATATTTCTGAAAGATGTGTTAAAGCTGGCGCTAACGGCTTTTGGCGGTCCGCAGGCCCACATTGCCATGATGCTCCGGCTCATGGTAGAGAAACGCCGCTACCTCACCGAAAAAGAACTGATTGAACTTAATGCCTTATGCCAGATATTACCCGGCCCAACCTCTACCCAAACGCTTACGGCTATTGGTTTCCGGGTAGGCGGCCCCAACCTGGCTTACCTTACTTTGCTCGTCTGGATTGCGCCCACCGCCTTGTTTATGACTGCTGTGGGTTTGGCAATGTCGTACCTGGTCCGAAATGATATTTCGCTGCATTTTACCCGGTTTATTCAGCCCATAGCGGTAGGCTTTGTGGCTTTTGCTGCTTACCGCATTAGTTCTAAAGTAGTAGTAACCAAAACCGGTATTGTTTTAATGGTGCTTTCGGCCATTATTTCTTACTTCTCCCGATCGCCGTGGGTTTTTCCGGGTTTATTAATTGCCGGCGCTTTTGTTACCTCGTTCCGGTTTAAAAAACACCCCAAAGAAGTAAACAAAAAACTGCGGATAGACTGGAGCAATTTTATTTTATTTGGCGGTACCTTAATATTTGCGGCCGCTTTGGGCGGGGCCACCCGCTTTTTACCCATCCGGCTTTTCGAGAATTTTTACCGCAACGGCAGCCTTATTTTCGGCGGCGGCCAAGTACTGATTCCGTTAATGTACACTGAATTTGTAGAATTTAAACATTATTTAACTTCCGAAGAGTTTTTATCGGGTTTTGCTCTGGCGCAGGTAATTCCGGGACCAACTTTTATCTTTTGTACTTACATTGGCACCCTGGCCATGCGGGGTTATGGCTTCTGGGGGCAAATATTGGGTTCTATAGTAGCTACGGTAGGTATATTTTTGCCCGGCACGTTTCTTATCTTTTTTATAATCCGTTTCTGGGAAGAGTTAAAAAAATACCGGATTATTAAAGCCTCTTTAGAAGGCATTAATGCGGTAAGCTCGGGCATGGTAGTGGCGGCAGCCATTTTGCTTTACCACCCCATAGAATCTACAGCGCTTAACTTTGGCATTGTGGTAGCCACTTTCTCGCTCCTGCTCTGGACCAAAATACCGCCTTATGTACTTATTTTTACGGGCTTGCTGGCCGGTTTAATTCTTAAATAAAAAGGCCACCTAAGCTTTAAGCAGCTTCTTTTCTAATTGCTTAAATAGCGCTGGTTAATTGGTGTTCCACATATATAAGCTTGGGGTTAACCTTATAAATTACTCTTTTTACAGGAACCGTTACTTTAAACCCAAAAGAAGCTAAACGAAGAACTCATTACACTATCTTTTTCTTTATATTCACTCTAATATATAATATATTCGTTAATCAGGTTCTGTTTATGGAATAAACTTCTATATATAGTGCAGATAACCAGAATAACTCCGTTTATCCACTAGTTAGTGGGAATAAATAATTAAAAATGTGGACACCAGCATCCCTAGAAAGAATATTAAAAGATAATGAATATTGTAATGATATTCTTTTCCTTAAACCAGACTGCTTAAGGTTTTGGGAGTTTTTAAAAATTCAGCCTGAAAAATGGACTGAAAAAACAATGGGGGAAGAAGGTGGAGGATTTTGGGTTGTTGGAATAATTGGTAAGTCAGTTATTTATTATAATGATATTGAAGAAGGCTATAATATGTCCTCATATACTAATTATGGCGAAATAGACCACTATTATCCAAATCAAATGGAATTGTATGAAATGATAGAAAGTCTATATGAAGAAATTATTAAGCTTAAAAAATAACTACCACTAACCACACCTATACGGCAGCTTTGCCGCCGCATTGCCCAGTACGTTATAGGGCATTTTAGGACAGACTGCAAATAGACAAACAAATGGGAACTTGGAACACCAAAATAAACGGCAACGACACTTTTCAAGACATATATCAAAACTTCTTTGACTTATACAATCAAGGACAAAATCCTGCGGACATTTCTAAACAAATTCAAGATGACTTTGCTGAAATGTTTAACGACTATGACGACAAAAACAACAGTTTGTTCGGACTTGCATTAGCTCAATGGGAAACAAAGTCGCTTGACCAAAAAGTTTACATACAAGTAAAAGAAATTATTGAAACAGGCAACGACCTTGACGTTTGGAAAGAACTTGGAGCGAACGACAAGACAATAGAAAAACGCAAAAAAGAACTTGACAAATTTCTAACTCAAATCTCAACAGAAAGGGAAAAACCGAAACGCAGAGTTAGACCGAAGTTTGAGTCTGAAATGATAAATCTTGTAAACGCTATTGCACCAGACAATCTAAAAAAGTTTGACATAAACGAAGAATATACAAACAAAAACTATGTTCATACAAGTGGACTTATGATGTGGGGACAAGGTGGTGGTTCAGTTTTATATTTCACAGGACAAGGCAAAAACATTTCAGCAAAATGGCTTGACAGTAAGACAATAGAAATTACTCATGACAAAGACATAGTTTTTACAATGCAAAAAGACAGTGCTTATTTTTGCGGGGACGACATAAAAGTAATTTATAAACCAAAATGACAACGAACAGAAAAAACGCCCTGTAACATCGTATTGGCAATAGGCGGGCAGAACGGCTTCGTATCAACGGAAGTGCAAAATTCAACTTTCGTTCTTCGATTAAAGTTAAGTGCTAAAAATCCCGCCCATCGCCAATACGCGGCACGTTATGTGCCATTATTGACAGTTACCATCCAATGACAGAAAAAGACAAACAATTGCTGACAGATTTTGAGCAGGGACTTTTGGCGCCTATAGAAGTGCTTTACTCGTTTTCTGTTGACTTACAAACTAACTACGATTTTATAAAAAGGGAGATTCGAGAAGCTATCCAAAGCGGTGACGGAGAAAGAATTCAATTATCAATAAGTTTGATTTGGCTATCAGCAGAGATTTCGGAGTTTGTGGAATTATTAAATGAACTTCTAATAAATCCTAATCATCGTAGCCATCAGCAAATCGCAAAAGCATTACAGGACTTTGCGCCGAGTCCGACTACAGTGCCGTTTGTAAGAAAAGCATTGGAGACAAGTTTTGATTATCTTGAATATACTGGTTCAGATTCAGTTGCGATTGCGAAATGGTTCAGTTGGTTATTGTTTGCGATAGGAACTGAGGAAGCAATTGACTTAATGAAAGAATACAGTAATTCTCCTGATGACGGAATTAAAAAGGAGATGATTTATAGGTTGAAAAAGGTTGACAGCGCAAGAGCATAACGGCACATAACAGTGTGTTTATAAAATTGTGGCTGGACATTAAGCATTCAACTATATATCGCTATTTTAGTTTTGTGGTTAATTGAAACTGACGTTTTTCAAATACCACAACTTCATAAACACTTTAACGTTGGGTGTAATTCCCCCTATCAGAAACCGATTAAATTCTTTGCGCTAACGTTAGAATTTGTATTTATAAAAGAGAAAAATTGTATATTCCTTAACGTTAGTCAGAATTAATAAAAATTTAGAATTGGATTAATGAGCTTTAAAAACTCAATTCTATTATTATTCTGTACAGCGCTATTTGGATGCTCTAATTCGCGGGATTGTAAATGCCTTGGTAATAATGAAGTATTAATACAAGAGTTAAAATCGACTGCGAATATCATTAAACTTACAAAAGTTAAACAAGGAGCTTCTGGGAGTACTATAAATTTGAAAGTATGCGATTCTTCTAATATGCTAATAGAAGAGATTGGATTAAGAGGCGAGGATTATTTGCCGACAGTAGATAGCATTGCTGGTAAAAAAATCTTTATACATTATTCATTTCCAGAAAACCACAATTTAGGCCCAACAGAAAAAGGTTTAAAGTTTGAAAGTGTAGTTTTGGGTGAGGCATTACTTGATAGTAGCTCTCTGAAGTTCAACTATACCTTTATGAATAAAAGAAAAACGTCACCCAACACTGGTAGCTATTGCACAACTCGAGACGCTTAAAGTAGCGTTATTGCATCTTCGGAATTGTTAGCAAGCGATATTAGCTACTGATGGGTAGAAAAGCTTAAAAAGTTGAGCTGGTGCAGGTTTAAACAGGGCCATAACGGCGGTTTGGCTCTTTGGGGGTTTAAAGTTTAGCAGTTTTTTGAGGTTATAAGCCGTAGCGGCCAAGAGCATGACTTTGGTGGCCTGCTTTATGCCCCGGGTATTGATTTTTCTAAGTCCTAAAAAGTTAATGAGCGTACCCAGCACCGGCTCCACGGTTGCTTGCCGCAGCCCTTTCATCTGTCGGCCATAACGACTATTGATTCGTTTGATGACCCGCTCGTATTCTTCTTTGTAGTAGGTGATTTCTATTTTACGTTCGTGGCTCTTGCCGATACAGCTATCGCGCCTGGGGCAGCCTTTGCAGTCTTTGCGGGTAGTGAAGTAGATTTTCTTTTTAAGGTGTACTACGACGTCATAGTACGCTCTCGGTCTAAAATCAGCGGTTATTCTGTCCAAACTTAAATAGTAGCTGCTTTTAACTTTCGTATACCTTCTCCTGGGGCAAGCGCATTAAATATTCGCCGTAGCCGCTTTTTACCAGCGGCTTAGCTAAGGCCAATAATTGTGCTTCATCTATGAAATTCATGCGGTAGGCAATTTCTTCTATACAGCCAATTTTTAAACCTTGGCGTTCTTCAATTAATTGCACAAAGGTAGAGGCTTGCATCAACGAGTCGAAGGTACCGGTATCGAGCCAGGCGGTGCCACGACCCAGAATACCTACTTTTAGCTTGCCGCGCCGCAAATATTCCTGGTTAACATCGGTAATTTCGTACTCGCCGCGCGGGCTGGGTTTTAAATCTTTGGCAATCTGGATAACGTTGTTGTCGTAGAAATACAAGCCCGGTACGGCGTAATTAGATTTGGGCTGCTTGGGCTTTTCTTCAATCGATAAGGCTTTCCGGTTTTCGTCGAACTCCACCACGCCGTAGCGCTCGGGGTCGTTTACGTGGTAAGCATACACCACGCCGCCATCCGGATCATTATTGCTTTGCAGCAGTTTAGCTAAACCGGCACCGTAAAAAATATTATCGCCCAGCACCAGCGCTACCTTATCCTGCCCGATAAAATCGGCACCAATTACAAAAGCCTGGGCCAAACCGTTGGGTTGCTCCTGAATGGCGTACTGGAAATTACAACCCAAATTTTGGCCATCGCCCAATAATTTTTGAAATAAAGGATTATCGTGCGGCGTAGTAATAATTAATATTTCCCGAATGCCGGCCATCATTAAAATCGACAATGGATAATAAATCATGGGTTTGTCGTAAACCGGCATTAATTGTTTACTAACGGCCAACGTTAAGGGATGCAACCGGGTGCCCGAACCACCCGCCAGAATAATACCTTTCATGTTATTTATTGTGTTAATGAGTTAATGTGCTTATGCGTTATTTAAAACCGCACTCTAAATCCTGCTCCTAAAAGAAGCAGAATAAATAATTACCCACCTGTTTTTTATACTTTTGAAAATATTGCTGTAAAGAGCGATATACCAAATGCTTACCAGAGCTCTCCTGCAAATCGGAATAAACTACTTACCTACTGCTCGTTATAAATAAATTCCTGGTTATTCCGGAACCAATCTAAGGTAATTTTTAAGCCTTCATTAATTTTAATTTGTGGGTCGTAGCCCAACAGCCGGCGTGCTTTAGAAATATCGGCTAAACTATCCCGAATGTCGCCGGCCCGGTCGGGGCCGTACTCCGGTTCTACGGTGGCACCAGCTTCTTCTCTTAAAATATAGAACAAGTCGTTTAGTGAGGTTCGGTCGCCGACGGCAATATTATACACTTGGTTTATGGCTTCCGGGTTTTGCACCAAAGCGGCCCGGATATTGGCCTCCACGCAATTTTCTACAAACGTAAAATCGCGGGTTTGGCCGCCATCGCCGTTTATGCGCGGCGATTTCCCTTTTAGCACAGCATCGATAAACAAAGGAATAACGGCGGCATACGCGCCGTTGGGGTCCTGGCGCGGACCAAAAATATTAAAATAGCGCAGGCCAATAATTTCCATGCCGTAGGTCTTGCCAAACACATCGGCGTATAATTCGTTGGCGTATTTGGTTACGGCGTACGGCGATAAAGGCTTGCCAATATTTTCTTCTACTTTGGGCAAAGCTTTGCTGTCGCCGTAGGTAGATGACGAAGCCGCGTATACAAATCGCTGCACGCCCTGCTCTTTGGCTGCAACCAACATGTTTACAAAGCCGCCAATATTTACATTGTTAGAAGTAACCGGATCTTTAATGCTGCGGGGCACCGAACCCAAAGCCGCCTGGTGCAGCACCACGTCTATGCCGGCGCAAGCCTCGGTACAGGTAGCCACATCGCGAATATCGCCTTCCAGCACTTCAAAAGCCGGGTTATCCAGGAAAGCCTTGATATTTTTGCGGAAGCCATTTGATAAATCATCCAGTACCCGCACTTTTCCGGCTTCGTATTTGAGCAGGTATTCTACCAGATTAGACCCAATAAAACCGGCACCCCCGGTTATTAAAAACGATTTATCTTGGAGCGGTTGGTTATGAAATGGCTTGTCGTACACTATTTTTTTAATTATGAATTATAAATGATGAATTATGAATTAATTATTGAACCAGAATATACGAAAGACAATATTGTTCATTCATACTTTCTAATTCATAATTCTAAATTTATTACCGGGTGTATTGTTGTTCGTAGTAGGCCTGGTAGCTACCAGAAGTTACATGTTGCAACCACGTTGCGTTCTCCAAGTACCAATCTACGGTTTTAGCCAGGCCTTCTTCAAACGTTACGGAAGGTTTCCAGCCTAATTCGCGCATTATTTTAGAAGAATCGATGGCGTAACGCAAATCATGGCCGGCGCGGTCGGTTACAAAAGTAATTAGCTTTTGGGAAGTACCCTGGGGTTTACCGGTTTTCTCGTCCATAATGTCGCACAGCAACCGAATCAAATCAATATTTTTCCATTCGTTTACGCCACCAATATTATAGGTATCGCCTACTTTGCCTTGGTGGAAAACGGCATCGATGGCCGTGGCATGGTCTTTTACATAGAGCCAGTCGCGCACGTTTTCGCCTTTACCGTATACCGGTACCGGCCGCTCGTTCTGAATATTGTTTATGGCCAACGGAATTAGCTTCTCCGGAAAGTGGTTAGGTCCGTAATTATTGGAGCAGTTCGATACTTTTACCGGCAAGCCGTAGGTTTCGTGGTAAGCCCGCACAAAATGGTCGGAGCTGGCTTTGGAAGCCGAGTACGGCGACCGCGGATCGTAGCTGGTTGTTTCGGTAAACATGCCTTCTTCGCCCAAAGAGCCGTACACTTCATCGGTAGACACGTGGTAGAATAAATGCCCGCTATAGTTATCTTTCCAGAGGTTTTTGGCAGCATTTAATAAATTTACCGTACCAATTACGTTGGTATACACAAAAGCCAGTGGGTCGGTAATAGAACGATCTACATGCGACTCGGCAGCCAGGTGAATAACGGCATCAAACTGGTGCTCCTGGAACAAACTGTTTATAAAATCGGCGTCGACAATATCGCCTTTTATAAAAGAATAATTGGGTGCATCCTCAATATCGCGCAGGTTCTCTAGGTTACCGGCGTAAGTTAATTTATCGAGGTTGTAAATCTGGTATTGGGGATATTTGGTTACAAATAAACGCACCACGTGCGAGCCAATGAAGCCAGCGCCCCCGGTAATAACTATTTTCATAAATTATTTTTTATTTTCTTTCAGGTTCAGTTCCCATTGCCAGGAACTGGCTAAAGCTTCTTCCAGGCCCAACTCGGTTTTAAAACCTAATTCCTGGGTAGCTTTGGTTACATCGGCGTAAATTTTAGGCACATCGCCGGCACGGCGCGGACCTATTTCGTAGTTTAATTTCTGGCCGGCAACTTTCTCGAAGGTTTTTACCACTTCTAATACGCTGTTGCCCCGGCCGGTACCAATATTAAACATTTCGATTGGCTGGGCTTTACCTGCCAGCAACCGATCAATGGCGACTACGTGGGCTTTTGCCAAATCTACTACGTGTATGTAATCCCGGATATTGCTGCCATCGGGCGTATCGTAATCGGTACCAAATACAGTTAACTTTTCGCGGATACCAATGGCCGTTTGGGTAATAAAGGGCACCAGGTTGTTGGGTACGCCCAGCGGTAACTCACCAATTTTAGCCGACGCATGCGCGCCAATGGGGTTAAAGTAACGCAACGCAATGGTATGGATTTTACTATTGCCGCTCTTAGCTAAATCGGTTAAAATATCTTCACAAATTTGTTTGGTGTTGCCGTACGGCGAATTGGCTTTTTTAACCGGGGTTTCTTCGGTAACCGGCAATTGATCAGGAATACCATAAACCGTGCACGACGAGGAGAAAACCAGGTTATCAACCCCAAACTCTTCCATTACCTGCAGCAGGGCCACCAAAGAGCCTAAGTTGTTGTGGTAATATTTTAGCGGTTCCCGTACCGACTCGCCCACGGCCTTGTAAGCCGCAAAATGAATAACCCCGGCAATGCTCCCTTCTTTTTTAAAAACTTCCCGCAGTAAATTAATATCAGTACAATCGTAGCGGTAACACGGAATATCGGTATTTAGAATGGAAGTAATACCCGCCAGTGCCGATTCCTGAGAATTAACAAAATTATCGATAATAATTGGCTCATAACCCGCCTGAAATAATTCTACTACTGCGTGCGAACCAATATAGCCGGCCCCGCCGGTTACCAAAATTTTACCTTTTTTTTCCAACGTTTTATTTTTTAGCTAAAGAACCTGGTTATTATTCGTTTGTTAAAACGATACCTTGGCAATAATTAAATTACCAAGGTATCAGTAATATTTTCTATCTATAAATTTTACGCAAACGCATTTTGTAAGCAGTACGGCAAAATTAAATATTAAGTCTAAAGTAATGCAAACCCACTAGCTTTTACTTGTTGCCTGCTTTTTTTAGCAATATATATATTACAAACTCCAGTAAGTAAGCTTTTGTATTTTGTCGCGGTAAATACCTTTTACATCTATGAGCACCGCTTTCTGGTTGGTGATAGACGTGAAATATGCCTCGGTTAAGGCCAGGTACGGCCGGTGGTTTACCGCCACAATCACCGCATCGTAGTCTTGCCCCGGCTCGGCTACCAGCGCAAAGCCGTACTCATGCTGTAACTCTTTGGAATCGGCATACGGGTCTACTACTTCTACCTGTACCGAAAAGCCTTTCAGCTCCTGTATCACATCGGCTACCTTGGAGTTGCGAATGTCTTCTACGTTTTCCTTGAACGTTGCGCCCATTACCAGCACCTTGGCTTTAGAAATATCTTTGCCTTCTTTTACCATCAGCTGCACCGTCTT
>NZ_JBMQUD010000037.1:0-4986 GCF_057359045.1 Adhaeribacter sp. | reverse complement strand
TGGGGTCTGGATTGTTTACATTCTTGATATACCAGCGGTGGAAAGAGGTCGCTATGTCTTTAAGCTGTCGAGCCTCATCTGTTTCTTGAGGAGAAGCTTCTAACTTTTCAGCTGATGGACTGTTGGTCGTATCCTGTACAGAAAAGACTTCTTGTTTAAGAACCGCATTATGCTTTTCAGTATTGTTTTCTTTTGGCTGTTCTGTGGAGCAACTAAGCAATCCGAAAACCGATAGCCATAGAAGTATTCTTTTCATATTTATAATGCACCACAACGGCCTCGTGCATGAGGCGTGCAAGGCCGTCGGCCGTAGCATGGCTTATGCACTTTGTTGGCGGAAGTTTGTTTAGTCTGGAATTATCGAAATAACTCCAAGATATTCAACGATACTAACTATTAATCCAATTAGTCCGATTGCCACCAAAAGCCTTGGAAAAATTTTTAATAATATATTAGGATAGGTAATGAAGTTAATTGGACGGCTAGGTTCATAAATTACTTTCATTCTCTCCCCAACTTCTCTAGGTGGATATCCTCCAATATCCACCTGTTTAGTTATAGTTTGGTTGTTATCAGTTTTGAATTCAATTACTGCGTAGTAAGTACCGTTTTCATCATCATCGGGATTATTTGGCTGAAATAATGCTAATTCACTGGGAATATAAATGTTCTTTATAATTATTGCCTCTGATTTTTTCCAATTTTTATATAATTGATTTCCGCGTCTCCCTATAATCCAGCCAATTATCAGTGAAACGAGTGATAAAAATATGATTTGCCTAAGTAACATACTTTATAATGCGTTTTTCAACCTGATAAATTCCGCCAACGCACTTGGCTAAAAAGCGTTTTAATGCTTTTTAGGTGTTGTTACCAGTAGTTTTTTATAATTGATTAACTATTAAAAGAGTTATGAGTCCTATAGTCGCCACTATTGTAATGGCCTTGTCCAAGCTAATTAGCGGCTTGCCCTTTAAAAATCCATAAGGCAGCATCACTAAGCCAATTATTACAAAAAAGTAAGACCATTTACTATCCTGGTCTGTTAGCTCTGTTCTAAGGTCTATATCAATATAGCTAGTCCCATCTTTACTTAAGCCATAAACATCATTATAGTTATTCCAAAAAGTGTCTTTGTTTAAGTCGTCAAGTTCCGACTTCTTCACCTTTATGTCTACTTTGTCGCCTGCAGAAATAGAAGATTTAAAAGCGTCATGGTCTGTCGATTTGTAGGTCATGGCAGTTATTTTGAATTCTCGTTGATATTCTTTCGTAGTCAGGATAATATCTCGGTAAGTAGTTGATTTGATTTTATATTCGTCGTATTCCGGAGTTTTCTCAAGAGTTACACTAATTGTTTCTAATTGATTGTAAGGAATTGAATTATCCCGTAAAGCAAGATACAGGAAAGAGAGGATAGCCGTTAGGGAAACAACGATAAGGGAAATTCTTACACTTTTGGGAAGAGGTTCGAATTTGTCTTTTTTAGAATCCGCTTTTTGCCTTTCTCTGGTATTTTGTCGTCTTTCTCTTCTGCTCATTAAATTACTGGTAACTATTATGTATACGTAATAATTACGTTTATATTTCCTATATCTACAGGTGCTTCTTACAGATAAAATACTGATTATGTCTAACTTGTATCTTATACCCTAAACTTTGTTTATTTAGCTAGTTAAGTATATACAATATTAAAAATTAGTAAGCTCTACTCCAGAATAGCACCTTTATATTGATTATTCCCTACATCAAGGCTGTAGAGAAACAACAATATATAAATTTTAGAATAAATTATCTAATCTAAAAACCGGATAATAAATGGTACTTCTATTTTAAATAAATAGGCTTCTAACAAATATTAAAATTCCCTTTCAAAACTTACCTTACAAGTTATGCCGCAGCAATAGCACATACACTCACCTCTTTACAACCAGCTTTTAAAAGCGTGAGGGCACAAGCTTCTAAAGTAGCCCCGGTTGTAATTACATCATCCACCAGCAACACCCGCTTTTCTGAAATTAATTGGGGTTTCTGTACCCGGAATACGTGCTCTACGTTGGCCCACCGCTCGGGGCGGGTTTTGTGGGTTTGCGAAGACGTATACTGGGTACGTTTAAGCGCTTGGCCCGACCACGGCAAACCCAAAGCCCTAGCTAAACCTTTGGCAAAACTATCGGCTTGATTATAACCCCGCTGGCGGTATTTGCGCGCATGCAGCGGCACCGTTACAATCACGTCAAAAGCTTGGTCAAAACCGGCTTCCTGTAATTGGTGTCCATACCAGGTACCCAAGGTTTCGCCTATTTCCTGCACGCCTTTGTATTTAAGGGCGTGGAGTAAACGTTGTACCCGGCCGGCACGGTTAAAATACAAAAAAGCCAAGGTATGTTGTACCGGCACTTTCCCGAAGAACCGCCTGGCTAAAATATTATGTTCGGGCTCCGCTAAATGTACTTGGGTATAAGGCAGCTTTAACCGGCATTTGGTGCAAACCATACTTTCGCCGCGGACCAGTGCTCTTTCGCAGGCATAGCAATATTCCGGGAAAAGTAAAGTCACAAAATCGGAAAAGATATTTTTTAAACCAGCAGGCATAGGTGCTTTCGGTAACTTAGTAGTAACTTTGTATAGCTATACAACTTAAATCTTAATACTTTTTTATATATGAATCAGGTACAGGAGTTTAACGAATATCGGAGCCGGATGAACGAAAAAATTATGGCAGCCGATAATAAAGTTATAAAACGTTTTTTTAACCTCGATACCAATGCTTACCAGGAAGGTGCACTGGATGTAAAAACAAAAGAAATGCTGGGTTTGGCCTGCTCCATGGTGTTACGCTGCGATGATTGCATAAAATACCATTTGGGCAAGTGCCACGAGTGCGGCCTTACCGACGAAGAAATTTACGAAGTTTTTGCTATTGCCAACCTGATTGGCGGTTCTATTGTAATACCGCATTTCCGACGGGCAGTAGAATACTGGGAAGAACTTAAAACCGCTTAATTTTTTATGGTATTTGAATCTGACGAAAGTTTTGAAAACCGCTGGCTGGAATTGCTGCGCAAATTGCGGGTACAATTTGGCAAGCAACTGCACCTGAACGGCATTTTGTTTTTAATTGGCGTGCAGGAACTGGGCAAAGGCATTACCGAGTTTACCAAAGAAGAAAAACAGGACCTGATGCATATTGCCACCTGCAAGTTGTTTAGCCTGTCGGGCTATTACGAGTTTTCCGGCCGCGACGAAGACGGCTGGCCCCATTATAAAACGTTAAAGCAAATTCCCTCGGCGAATTTAAAGGAGCAGGAAAAAATGCTGAAATGGCATATCTTAGAATATTTTGAGCGCGAAGAATAAATGAAAATTATTAGCTACAACGTTAACGGCATCCGGTCGGCTATTAGCAAAGGCTTGTTAGATTGGGTAAAAGCAGCTGACCCCGATGTTTTGTGTTTACAGGAAATAAAATGCGACGAAGCCAACCTGGATAAAGAAGCTTTTGCAGCTTTAGGTTACCACGCATACCTGCACCCGGCCATTAAAAAAGGCTACAGTGGCGTTGCCGTTTTTACCAAAGTTAAACCGCTGGCGGTAAAAGTAGGCTGCGGTACCGAACTCTACGATTGCGAAGGCCGCGTGCTGCGGGTCGATTTCCCTGAATATTCGGTTCTGAACGTGTACATGCCTTCTGGTTCTAGCGGCGACTTGCGGCAAGCTTTTAAAATGCGCTGGTTAGATTTCTTTCTGCAGTACGTACAGGAAGTAAGAGAACAAGTACCTGGTTTGGTTATTTGCGGCGATTATAATATTTGCCACCAGGCCATCGATATTCATAATCCAAAGAGCAATGCCAACAGCTCCGGCTTTTTACCCGAAGAACGGAGTTGGTTTACGCATTTTCTGTCGCACGGCTACATCGATTCTTTCAGGCATTTAAATACCGAACCGCATAACTACACTTGGTGGAGCTACCGCGCCGGGGCCCGGGGTAAAAATTTAGGCTGGCGGATAGATTATGCCATTTTAACCCAAAACCTGGAAAACAAGCTAAAGCGGGCAGCTATTTTACCGGAAGCCAAACATTCTGACCACTGCCCGGTTTTAATAGAAATTGATTAAAAATAAGTATATCATTTACCTGCTTAATAACGTTTTATAGTATACTGTTTAAATTATCGATATAAATCCTTATTTTAAGTATCTTAATCCTAAATTTATATTTACTTTAACTAAGTATTTTAACCCGATTGCCTACCTATACTCATAATTATTATGGCAGCTCAATATTCAGCCATGCAGTCGGTACTGCACCAACTGCAGGAATTTAAGAAAAAGTTTTACCTCAACTTATTGATTAAAGGGTTAATATTATCGGGAGGGTTAATTCTAACCTTCTTCTTACTGTATAACCTGCTCGAGTACTTTTTCTATTTTCCGTATTATGTGCGGGCATTCTTATTTTTCTCCTTTTTAGGATTGTGCCTGTATGCCTTTTTGCGCTGGATATTTACGCCCCTGGCCGCATTTACCAACTTACGCCGGCTGCTTACCGACGAGCAGGCGGCCCGGCAGGTAGGTAATTATTACCCCGATATCAAAGACAAACTTTTAAATGCTATTCAGTTGCAGGTAGCGGGTGGCCAAAACGATTTGATTCTGGCCAGCATCAACCAGAAATCACAACAATTATCGGTTTATCATTTTGCCGAAAGCATACGCCTGACCGAAAATAAACCTTTATTAAAATACGTGCTGGTGCCTATGGCAATAATGTTGGGTATTGCCTTGGTTTACCCCAGCTTGTTTGTACAAGGTACGGAGCGCATTATTCACTACAAAACACATTATGCCCCGGCAGCGCCTTTTACGTTTGCGGTACAAAACAATACTTTGCAGGCTTTCCAGGACGAAGATTTTACTTTACGTGTAAAGCTGGAGGGCAAAACCATACCCAACGATGTAACCATACTTTACAATGGCCGC
>NZ_JBMQUD010000036.1:0-4869 GCF_057359045.1 Adhaeribacter sp. | reverse complement strand
CAGAGTGGGGCGGAACCCCCGCCGAAGCCTGGACCGATGCCGCCTCTTTAAAGCAGTTCCCGGGTTACGATAAATCCGTGCAGGAAAACCTAAACCGCACCGATAAACCCGAGCGGATGCAAGGCTTGCCAACTACCTTATACAATGCCATGATTGCTCCTTTGGTACCGTACGCCATAAAAGGAGCTATTTGGTACCAGGGCGAATCGAATGCCGGTAAAGCGTACCAGTACCGTAAATTATTTCCGGCCATGATTACCGGCTGGCGCAAACAATGGGGCTACGATTTTCCGTTTTTATTTGTGCAGTTGGCTAATTACATGAAAGACAAAGATGAACCCACGGATTACGAATGGGCCGAACTACGCGAAGCGCAAACCATGACTTTGGCTTTGCCCAAAACCGGTATGGCCGTCGCAATTGATATTGGTAATCCCGATGATATTCACCCACGGAATAAACAAGATGTAGGTAAGCGGCTGGCTTTAGCAGCTTACAAAGTGGCTTACAACGAAAACTCAGTTTACTCGGGCCCAACTTACCAAAGCATGCAGGTAGAAGGCGATAAATTAAGAATTAAGTTTGCCAACACGGGTTCTGGCTTGGTTTTAAAAGATAATTACGGGTATGTGCGCGGTTTTGCCATTGCCGGCGCCGATAAAAAGTTTAAGTGGGCCAAAGGTTACCAGGATGGCAATGACATTATTATTTACAACGAAACCATTAAAAACCCGGTAGCAGTACGTTATAATTGGAGCAACAACCCTGATGGCAATATTTACAATAAAGAAGGTTTGCCAGCGGTTCCTTTCCGTACCGATGAATATCCCGGATTAACAGCTAGTAAAGAGTAATCCAAGATAACTTTTATCCTGACTCTGGTCTATCTGGATATCTATTTCTAACCAGGTCAGAAGCCGATTTATAAAAGTCGTAAGCAAGGTCGCTCCCGACAAGGAAAGATTTAAAATAAAAGAGCCGCTAGTAATTTAGCGGCTCTTTTATTTTAAAATTATATTTTGTTACAAACAGCGACTAACGAACCTACACCACTACGTTTACAATTTTATTGGGCACTACAATTATTTTTTTAGGCGCTTTGCCTTCTAAATATTTATCGATAACGCCGGAGGCCAATACTTCTTTTTCAATGGCTTCTTTGGCCATATCGCGGGGGAAAGTGATTTTGCCGCGCATTTTGCCGTTTACCGAAACCGGGTATTCAAAAGTATCTTCGGTTAAATATTTCTCTTCCCAAGCCGGGAAAGCCGCATACGCAATACTTTCTTCGTGGCCAAGCAATTGCCACAATTCTTCGGTAATGTGCGGGGCATAAGGCGCCAAAATAATGGTTAGCGGTTCCAAGATGGCGCGTTTATTACATTTCAGGGTAGTCAGTTCGTTTACGGCAATCATAAACGTACTTACCGAGGTGTTAAACGATAAACGCTCTAAATCTTCTTCTACTTTTTTAATGGTCTTGTGCAGGGTTTTTAACTCGGCTGGAGTGGGTTGTTCATCCAATACCGCAAAATTGCCATTATTATCGAAGAATAATTTCCAGTAACGCTTCAGGAATTTATGCACGCCATCAATGCCATTGGTGTTCCAGGGTTTAAACTGCTCCAGCGGGCCCAAAAACATTTCATACATCCGCAAAGTATCGGCGCCCACCCGTTCTACCAGCACATCGGGATTTACCACATTGTACTTGCTCTTCGACATTTTTTCAACCTCAACCCCGCAGATATATTTGCCGTCTTCCAGAATAAATTCGGCTTCCGCATTTTCAGATCGCCATTTTTTAAAGGCTTCTATATCCAGAATATCATTGTCAACAATATTTACGTCTACGTGCAGCGGGGTTACCTCGTACTGGTTACGCAAGCCATGCGATACATATTGGTTGGTGCCGTTTACGCGGTATACAAAGTTCGACCGGCCCTGAATCATGCCCTGGTTAACCAATTTCTGGAAAGGCTCCACACCGGAAACCAACTCTAAATCGGCTAAAAATTTGTACCAGAAGCGGGAGTAGAGCAAGTGGCCCGTAGCGTGCTCAGAACCACCAATATATAAATGTACCGATTGCCAATATTTTTCGTCTTCGGCGGTAACAAAGCGCCCGGTATTTTCCGGCGACATATACCGCAAATAATACCAGCTCGAACCGGCCCAGCCCGGCATGGTGCTTAATTCATATGGGTATTGGTCCTGGTATTTCCAGTCTTTGGCGCGGCCTAGGGGCGGCTCACCGGTTTCGGTGGGCAAATAGGCGTCAATTTCCGGCAGTACCAACGGCAACTCTTCTGCCGGCAGTGGGTAAGGCACGCCGTCTTTGTAATAAATCGGGATGGGTTCGCCCCAGTACCGTTGGCGGCCAAATATGGCATCGCGCATGCGGTACATTACTTTGCCTTTGCCAATGCCCATTTCTTCGAATTTAGCAATGGCGGCTTTCATAGCGTCTTTTACTTCCATACCGTTCAGGAAATCCGAATTAATCATTTTTCCTTCTTTGGCATCGTACACCTCCTCGGTGGTGGTACCTTCTATAACCGGAATATTGGGTAAGTTAAAGTGTTTCGCAAAATTAAAATCGCGCAAATCGCTGGCTGGCACCGCCATAACTACGCCCGTGCCGTAACCGGCCAAAACGTAATCGGCTACCCAAATCGGGATTTCCTGGCCATTCATAGGGTTTAATACATATGAACCCGTAAAAGCACCGCTAATGGTTTTTACATCGCTCATGCGGTCGCGCTCCGACCGGTTTTTGGCCGTGTTTACATATTCTTCTACCGTAGCCCGCTGATCTGCGGTGGTTAGTTCCGGTACCCATTCGTGTTCCGGGGCAATGGCCAAATACGTTACACCATAAATGGTATCGGCACGGGTGGTAAATACTTTTAGCTGCCGCTCCGAATCTTTTACCTGGAAAGTTAACTCCGAACCCAACGATTTGCCAATCCAGTTGCGTTGCATTTCTTTTATGGCTTCGCTCCAGTCTACGGTTTCCAAATCGTTGAGCAAACGCTCGGCGTAGGCGGTAATCCGCAAACTCCATTGCTGCATTTTTTTGCGCTCCACGGGGTAGCCGCCGCGTTCGCTTACACCGTCTTTTACCTCGTCGTTGGCCAGCACGGTACCCAAAGCCGCGCACCAGTTTACCGTAGCTTCCGATAAAAAAGCCAGGCGGTACTGCAGCAAAATATCGGATTGTTTTTTCTCGCTGAAGCTTTGCCATTCTGCGGCGGTAAAATGGGTAATTTCGTCTTCGTCGCAGGCAGCCTTTACCTTAGCCGAACCGTTGGCTTTAAACTTGGCAATTAAGGTTTCTATTGGCTCGGCTTTGTTTGTTTCCTGGTTGTACCAGCAGCTGAATAATTGCAGAAAAATCCACTGGGTCCATTTATAATAATCGGGGTCGGAGGTACGTACTTCGCGGCTCCAGTCGAAAGAAAAACCCAGGCTGCTTAATTGTTCTTTATATCGGGAGATATTTTCGCGGGTAGTTATGGCCGGGTGTTGACCGGTTTGAATGGCGTATTGTTCGGCGGGCAAACCAAAAGCATCGAAACCCATGGGGTGCAACACGTTAAAACCGCGCTGCCGCTTGTAGCGGGCCACAATATCAGAAGCAATATAACCCAGCGGATGCCCCACGTGCAAACCCGCGCCCGATGGGTACGGAAACATATCCAGCACGTAAAATTTGGGTTTAGACGTATCCGTCGCGGTTTTGTAAGTTTGTTTTTCGGCCCAGGTTTGCTGCCACTTTTTCTCAATCGAGATAAAATTGTATTCAGACATAGAAATTTGCTTTACTTGAGCCGGTGCTTTAAAAATTAAAACTGGAAAGAGATTATTTGGCGGCCCGATTTTTTTGCTGCTGCAAAATAAGGTATAATTAAATAAATATTCAATTAAAGGTAATTTATGCTTGCTCTTGGTAAAGAGTAATTAAAGGTTATTAGAAGATTGCGGCAGCCATAATCTGGCTTAACGCCGGTTACGGCTTTATTTATACAAATAAGTTTAAGTAAGCAGAATATTTTTAAAACAAGCACCAACCGGCATCGGCAACTTTAAATGGGCTTTGGTCAGAATGATTTTACTTAAATATACCCCAAGCCTGCAGAATATATTGGAAGAGTTAAACCAATCCATTAATTTGAAACCCCGTTTAAACCCGATTCATTTTATCTGCTAAGTAGGTGCTATGCTTTTCTTTTCTTTTTTAGTTTCTTTTATATTACTAAAGCGCCTGCGCAAAGCCTTAGCCATATTGCCGGAACATAATAGATGGGATACGCCCTTAAATGTGCTGAGTTGGGTTACCGTTGCAGCTTTTTTTACCACTACCACTTTATTTAAAGACCGGTTTGGCGAGTTAGCCGCTGTTTTATACCTGCTGGCCATTGTTGCTTTTATTTATCGGCAACCTGCTTTTAAAACCAGTAAACCTTTGTTGCAGGCAACTTACCCTTATACTTTTATTAGTTTAAGTTGTGTGCTCCTGCAGTTTATTGCCCCAACCCTATACAAAGAATGGGAAGATTATATCCAAATGGGCGTGTTGGGTGGCTTTATCTGGTTTATTGCGGTTCTGGTAAATTTTAACAAACAACAAAAAGCTTTAGAAGCCGAACGGAAAAAACGGTTAATTGAAGACGAACAAAACAAAGTTGTAGCTGCCCGCAAAGAAGAGCTGGAAATATTGGTGGCTGAGAGAACCGCCGAACTTACAAAACAAAAAGACGAGTTGCAGGAAACTGTAAAAGAATTACAGGCTACCCAGGCCCAATTGGTGCAACAAGAAAAATTAGCTTCTTTGGGCGAGTTAACTGCTGGTATTGCCCATGAAAT